>CAXHAW010000045.1:0-9220 GCA_964014525.1 uncultured bacterium | reverse complement strand
ATGCACCCGAACCCGGTTGCATCGCGGCTCTTTGTGACTTGGCCTGAGGCGGTACCAGAGGGGGGGGTGACTTGGCTGCTTCGCGATGCCATGGGCCGCGTGGTCAGTGCAGGACAATCCGCCGCCAACCGCTGGGAAATGGAACTCGGTGACCTTGCAAACGGCACTTATTTACTCGAGGTCCAGGGCGGTGCTGCACGGCAAGTTGGCCGGGTGATGGTCGCCCGCTAAGCGCGGCCTATTTTCGCGTGAATCCGGCAAGTCCGGGGACCGGGTTGATTCGGTCCTTTCACGGTCGGAATACCCTGCGTCCGCATGAACTACAAGCGATTCAATGACTATTCCGGATGGGCGGTGTGGCTAGTGGCCACCATCGTGTATCTCCTGACCATCGAACCGACCGCCAGTTTCTGGGATTGCGGGGAGTTCATCGCTTCCGCCTATAAAATGGAGGTGGGACACCCTCCCGGGGCGCCGATGTTCATGCTAATCGCCCGGCTGTTTTCGATGTTTGTTCCAGCGGTATACGCAGCCACGGCTGTCAATGTCATGAGCGCGCTGGCGAGTTCGTTTACCATCCTCTTTCTGTTTTGGAGCATTACCCACTTGGCGCAGAAGCTCAGCATGACCCGCTGGACTGAGGGACAGACAGAACCTTCGCATGCACAGCGCCTTGCCATTGTCGGCAGCGGCGCCGTGGGTGCGCTGGCCTACACCTTTAGTGACAGCTTTTGGTTCAGCGCCGTTGAGGGTGAGGTATACGCCTTGAGTTCGCTCTTCACCGCGCTTGTTTTTTGGTCCATTCTCAAGTGGGAGTCCCGCGCTGAAGAGCCCGGGAACCTCCGGTGGATCGTGCTCATTGCCTATTTGATGGGCTTGTCTATTGGTGTCCACCTTCTCAATCTGTTGGCCATTCCAGCCATTGTGGCCGTGTACTACTTCAAGCGAAATGACTTCAAATGGGTCACGTTTATCGGGGCACTGGCCTTGTCTCTGGCCTTGTTGTTGTTCGTTCAGTTTGGTCTCATTCAGGGCTTTGTCAAGCTGGCTGCTCGATTCGAATTGGCGTTTGTCAACAGTCTGGGCATGCCATTCAATACTGGGGTGGTTGTCTACTTGCTCCTGGTCACGGGCCTCCTCATCGGGGCCTTGTGGTACAGTCGGATGAAGGGCTGGTGGCAGCTCAATGTGGGGGCCTTGTCTGTGGCCATGATTCTCGTGGGATACAGCACGTTTGCCCTGATCGTGGTTCGCTCTGCAGCGAATCCCCCAATGGACGAGAACAACCCCGAGAACCTGTTTGCGCTTCTCTCTTATCTCAATCGGGAGCAGTACGGCGACCGCCCGTTGTCCGATGGCCAATATTGGAATTCGCCCAACGACATGGAAGACCCATACGAGGATGGGACGCCAAGCTATTTTCCAAGTCACAGCATCTACATCAAGCGGGGCACGGTGGACAGTCGGGTGGCCACCTTCCGGGAGCGGTTTGCTGCTGAGAAATACATTGAGGAAAGCGAGGGCAGCTTCACCATCAAGCAGGAATACGTGGACAGTGGGGAAAAGAAGAACGGCTTGCCGAAATACGACAGCCGCTTCACCATGCTCTTCCCTCGCATGTATTCAAGCCAGGCCAATCACGTTCGAGAGTACAAGAAGTGGTCGAACTACAAGGGGTGGAATGAGGAGGTGGCCTTCACGAGCCCGCTGGATGGCGAAGCCCGTGATGCGGCGGCATTTGAAGCGCACCTCGTCTCCCGGATTCTCGGGGGCAACATGGGAAAGGATGGGTTGAATCGAACCCTCAATAACCTGTATCGGTCGTTTGGTCAGCGTTTTGGTGCCAGTTATGAGGTGCGCTCCGGAACTGAAATCATTGTGGGCAGGGGCAATCAAGCCCGGTTGGCGGATTTAGGCAACTCCGAGGTGCGCCGCACATTGGCACAACTCATGATGGAAGACCTTACCAAGGGATTGGATCGGGGGCGGAGCTACGCCCAAATCATACAACGCTCTTTGAATGGTGTCGAGCAGCAAATTCGCGGGGCCACCCAGAAGGCGAACCGAACCCGTTCTGCGGAGGACATCCGTGAGGTGCAGCGCTTGCAAGGCCAGGCGGACCGTTATCACGAACTCCTCGTGCCCTCCCAAGGAGAAAACCTGACCTTTTTTGCCCGCTACCAAGTGGGGTGGATGTATCTGCGTTATTTCATGTGGAACTTCTCCGGCCGTCAAAACGATGTGCAGGGGCATGGCGACTTTATTGATGGCAATTGGCTGTCAGGACTGGACTTCATTGATGCCCAGCGCTTGGGCAACAGAAAGAACGTGCCGGCCAGTCGGGCGGAGGACAAGGCCCACAACCGATTCTATCTGTTGCCACTGCTTCTCGGTATGATTGGATTGGTCTTCCAGGCGGTCAGAGGGTGGAAGGATTTCACGGTGACTGGATTGCTCTTTGTGCTGACTGGGTTTGCCATTGTGGTGTATCTCAATCAGTATCCGCTTCAGCCTAGGGAGCGTGACTACGCCTATGTCGGGTCCTTCTATGCGTTTGCCATTTGGATCGGCCTTGGGGTCTATGCCCTTTTTGATATGTCTGGACACCTCAAGGGGAAGGACTTGGGCATGGCTGTTGGGGCGCCGCTTGGGTTGGCTGCCCTGCTGTTTGGGGTGGAAGTTGCCACAGGAGGAACGCACACACTCAGTTATGCCGTGATGTATCTCGGAGGCATGTCTGCTCTGTTGTTCGGATTGGCTTTTGCATTGGGGCGATCAGGCAATGAAGGCCTCAATGCGGCTGTCTTGTCTGGACTGTTGCTTTTGGTCCCGCTTCAGATGGGAGCCGAGGGCTGGGATGACCACAGCCGTGCCGGGCGCCGGACTGGCGTGGACATGGCCAAGAATTACCTGAACAGCTTGGCACCCAATGCGATTCTCTTTACCAATGGAGACAATGACACGTTCCCTCTTTGGTATGTGCAGGAGGTGGAGGAATACAGAACGGATGTGCGCATTGTGAACCTCAGCTTGCTTAACACCGATTGGTATGTAGAGCAGATGAAGCGCCGGGCATATGACAGTGCCCCGGTTCCGATTCGGATGGGAGAGGAACAGTACCGGCAAGGCACAAGGGACATTGTTTTGTTGGACCCTCCTGCTGATCCAGACAACCCATACGCGGACATTGAGACGGCGATGCAGATGGCATTGGACGACCAGGATATGGTGGACTACGGAGCAGGGCGCAAGTATGCTCACTTGCCGTCCAACAGTTTCCGTGTGCCTGTCGACAGCGCATATGCATTGAGTTCGGGCCTCGTGCTGCCGGATGAGGCAGACCGAATGGTGGATGCAGTTGAGTGGACGGTGACTGACGGAAACGGAACGCCGCGCCAATATGTGCTGAAAAACCAGTTCATGGTCATGGAGATCCTCCGCAACAACAAGTGGGAGCGGCCAGTCTACTTCGCCGTGACCATCGGTCCAGACAGCTATGTCGGGCTGCAGGATTATTTCCGTCTCGAGGGCCTGGCCTGGCGACTTGTCCCTGTTAAGTATGGTTCACGTGGTGGCCAGCCAGTGGGCATTGCGCGTGACATCATGTTCGACAACGTCATGGAGAAGTTCAAATGGGGCGGAATGGATGCCGACGGGGAGATTTACATGGACGAGAACAACCGAAGGATGGCGACCAACATCCGCCTTCAGATGACCAATCTCGCAGAGTCCTTTGCCCGGTCCGGTGACCCGGTCCGGAGCCTGGAGGTGATGGATTTACTTCTCACGTCTACGCCATCGCGCAATGTTCCCTTTTCCCGGGTCATGTTGCCTGTGGTGGAGCTGCTTGCGGAGATTTCTATGGACGCAACCCTCGCCGAGGCGGATCGCGTCCAAGCCGCTCAACTTGCCAAACAGGTGGGGTCTGAGTTGTTGTCCGATTTGACCGATGACGTGGCGTATTTTATTTCGTTGAGCGATGAATATTACCTCGCATCGGACAACAGCATTCAGATGGCGATGGCGGTGAGCCAGAGGATTGCTGGCGCGCTTCAGGATGCACTTCCCGAGGACCCGGATGTGATCGCGATGGGCACGCTGATGACCCAGTTGCGAGCGGACAATTCGGACCGAAAGAGGGGGCAATTCTCGGACCCTGCTACGTTTAATTCTGAGGCCAACCGCTGATGGCACATCATGGGGCGAGGGTGGCAATCCTAGCCAGTGGCTCGGGCACCAACGCTGAGCGACTCATGCAGGCCGCGGCTGACGTTGAGAATGTCGAGGTTGTGCTTGTGGTCTGTAACAAGAGGGTGGCGGGCGTCTTGGACCGCGCGAAGAAATTAGGGGTTCCCACTTGGGCGATCGATTCGGCAGCCTTGGCCTCTGGAGCGGTAGAGTCGCGTCTGAAGGAGTTGGAGGTGGACTTTGTAGCATTGGCTGGGTTTCTCATGAAGGTGCCGGATGCGCTCGTCGTCGCATTCTCCGGCCGGATGTTGAACTTGCACCCCTCTCTGCTTCCTGCCTTTGGAGGAAAGGGAATGTATGGGCGTCATGTGCATCGGGCTGTCGCCGCTGCTTTGGCTGCTGGCACGATAGAATCTACCGGCATCACATTGCATTGGGTCGATTCAGAATATGACTCGGGTCCTGCTTTTTTTCAGGCGGAGGTGAGACTTGAACCAGGGGATGACTTGGAAACCATCACCTGCAAAATTCAACAGCTCGAGGCGGAACACTATGCCATTCAAACCTTGCGTGCCATTCGGGAATCGCTATCCTTGTCTGACCCGGGACCGGGTTGATTTTTCGATATGCAACTGAATTGGACAGAACTCCTCAAGTCCACCATGGTCATGTTTGCCGTGATAGACATCGTGGGCTCCATCCCCTTTTTGCTGGACATCAAAAAGAAGGCGGGGAACATTCATGCGGAAAAGGCAACGCTTGTTGCCATGGGCATTATGCTCGCTTTTCTTTTTTTAGGCGAGGGGGTCATCAATTTTCTGGGCATTGATGTGAACTCATTTGCGGTGGCCGGTTCCATCGTCATGTTCTTCATGGCGCTGGAGATGATTCTGGGCATCACCCTTTTTGAGCAAAGCCCACAATCGATGAAGACAGC
The DNA here is from genome assembly GCA_964014525.1 of uncultured bacterium. Classification (GTDB taxonomy): domain Bacteria; phylum Bacteroidota; class Bacteroidia; order Flavobacteriales_D; family Sanyastnellaceae; genus UBA8752. The sequence goes on along the minus strand of CAXHAW010000045.1, from coordinate 4,095 downwards.
GACCATTGTTCCAGTGGCCTTTCCGTTGATTGCCGGTGCGGGGAGCATGACCTCCATCATTTCTTTGCGCGCCGAATTTGCGGCAGTCAACATCGCATTTGCCATTCTCTTCAACATGGCATTTGTCTACCTCGTTCTGCGATTGACTGGTCGAATTGAACGGGTCTTGGGAGAGGCGGGAATCGCCGTTCTGCAAAAGGTCTTCGGCATCATCCTACTGGCTATCGCGGTCAAACTGTTCTCTGCCAACGCAGCCCAATTGTTTCAGGTTCATGGCTGATCCCGTCGTGATCCATACCGATGGTGGAGCATCAGGCAACCCGGGGCCGGGCGGCTACGGAGCCATTTTGCAATGGGGGGGGCATCGAAAGGAGTTCACTGCTGGATATCGCAAGACGACGAACAACCGTATGGAGCTTTTGGCGGTCATCGTCTCCCTTGAGGCGCTGAAGCGTGATGGAACGGAGTGCTGGGTGGTCAGCGACAGCAAGTATGTCATTGATTCTGTCGACAAGGGCTGGGTCTTCAATTGGGAGAAGAAGGGCTTCAAGGGCAAGAAAAATCCCGATTTGTGGCAGCGATTTTTAAAGGTGTACCGCCGTCACAACGTCCGGTTTGACTGGGTCAAAGGCCATGCTGGAAACCCCATGAATGAGCGTGCAGACCACCTTGCAGTGACAGCGTACAAGAAAAAGGGCCTGCTGATTGACGACGGTTACGAGGCGACCTTGTGATCAGTTGAATCCACTTTTTTTGAGCGCTTCGGCAGTCCACCGGACGCGCAGGTATTTGCGAGGCACAGGTGCTGTTGCCTCCGCTGCAGGCCCATGGTCGCCAGAGGGCACGGCGAGTCTGATGGCACAGAGAAACAGACCGTGTCCTGTGTAGCGCGGAGCGTCTTGGGCGTTGACTCCCGGGGGAGCATGTTCGTTTTCGCCTACGATGGGGTGTCCAGCAGCGGCCAAGTGCCGCCGGATTTGATGGGTTCTGCCGGTCTTGGGTCGAACCTCGAGGAGGGAAGCTTCTCCATGGACAGGAAGAGGGCCGTGGCCAAGCACGTGCCAGTCGGTTTGGCTGGGCTTGCTGTCTAAGGGTGTTTCGGCATGGCCGTTTTCCATGCGGCCTGCTGCCAAGGCTAGGTAGCGTTTTTCTATCCTGCGCTCTGCAAAAGCATGACCAAGAGATTGTGAGGCCTTCAGTGTGAGGGCGACGCAAACCCACCCGGATGTGGCGCGGTCCAACCGATGGACCGGGTGAGGTGTGGCCATTCCATCTGGGAGATTGGGGCGGAGCATCCGTTGCGCTTCGTGGTGGTTTTTTTGGGATTGGAAGGCGATGATGGCCGCTAGATTGTGGAGGCCCGATCCACTGGTGGCGATTCCGGCAGGCTTCCACACGAAAGCGAAGTCGGCCGCTTCGGGGCGGATGATGTTCAGTGTTTGAGCTGCGACAGGACCTGGATCTGGGACGTCGGCGGGTGAGGGCTTGTATTGTATTTGATCCCCTTCATTCACGCGTAAGGCGGTCACGGCCGGTTTGCCATTGCACCAGACTTCGCCGCGATCGATTGCTTTTCGGCATGACTTTCGACTGGGAAGCCAAGAGGAAAACAGACCGACCAGGGCTTCTTGAATTCGTTGTCCGCCCTTGTCAGGTCCGATGACTGCGGTTGCGCAAGCAAATTCACCTTCGGATTTCGATTCTAGGTCCATAAACAGTCAAGTGTACGATGGCGCGCATTGTATTTTCGCACCATGAACATGGGTTCCGTCAAGACCGACCTGTATCAAGGTCACGATTATTACATGATGGATGACCTCCTCTCTGAGGAGCAGAAGCTGATTCGCGATGCCGCGCGCACGTGGGTCAAGCAGGAAGTCAGTCCGATTATTGAGGATGCTGCCGAAACGCAGGTCTTTCCAAAGCACCTGTTGCCCGGCTTGGGCGCCATTGGTGCTTTCGGGCCATACATTCCTGAGGAGTATGGAGGGGCTGGACTGGACCAGATTTCCTATGGCATCATCATGCAGGAATTGGAGCGTTGTGACAGTGGCCTGCGCAGCACGGCGTCTGTTCAAAGCTCCTTGGTGATGTACCCCATTTGGAAGTACGGATCGGAGGAGCAGAAGCAGAAGTATCTGCCCAAGTTGGCAACGGGTGAGATGATGGGGTGCTTTGGCTTGACTGAGCCAGATCACGGGTCGAACCCTGGGGGAATGGTCACCCATTTCAAGGATGCTGGCGACGGGGAGAATGTGATTCTCAATGGCGCGAAGCTTTGGATTTCCAACTCCCCTTTTGCGGACATTGCCGTGGTCTGGGCCAAAAACGAGGAGGGGCGTATCCATGGCATTGTGGTCGAGCGCGGCATGGAAGGATTTTCCACCCCGAAGATGACGGGCAAGTGGAGTTTGCGTGCGTCAGACACGGGAGAGTTGATTTTCGAGGACGTGAAGGTGCCGAAGTCCCATATCCTACCGGGACGTTCCGGTCTTGGTGCACCCTTGAGTTGTTTGGACAGTGCACGCTATGGAATTGCATGGGGTGCCATCGGAGCGGCCTTAGATTGTTACGATACGGCCTTGCGCTATGCGAAGCAACGCGAGCAGTTCGGCAAGCCGATTGCAGCCTTTCAGTTGCAGCAAAAGAAATTGGCGGAGATGATCACGGAGATCACGAAGGCTCAACTGTTGACGTTGAGGCTGGGTCAGCTGCGCAACGACGGAAAGGCCACGAGTGCTCAGATTTCCATGGCCAAGCGAAACAACGTGGAAATCGCTTTGCAGATTGCGCGTGAAGCCCGGCAGGTGCTAGGGGGAATGGGAATCACGGGTGAGTATCCAATCATGCGTCACATGATGAACTTGGAGTCTGTCGTGACCTATGAGGGAACGCATGACATCCACCTCCTGATTACAGGCTTCGACATTACGGGTGAGAGCGCCTTCAAGTAAGCGCCTTCGTTTCTTTTGTTTGGTTCTTGGGTGTCCAGCGCAAGCTGTTGATGTCTAGATAGACTTTCGGTTGTCGGCGTCTTGGAGAAAGGGCAGCTTTTCGCGGAATGCGATCATCTCCTCCCGTGATAGCCTCGCACGAAGTGCAGTGGGCTGTCCAGCACCACCGGCATCGGCAAGAAGGTCTCCGGCAGCGTTGACGACGAGGCTGTCCCCTGAATACCGATGGCCGTGGTCGTCTTGCCCTGAGCGGTTGAGCCCGACCACGAAGCACTGGTTCTCGATGGCGCGCGCCTGAAGAAGGGTTCGCCAGGCCGCTGAGCGGGTTTCGGGCCAATTGGCCACATAGATGGCCAGGTCATAGGGCACATTGTTGTGGTTGCGCACGAAGACGGGGAAGCGCAGGTCGTAGCAGATTTGCATCAGGATTCGGAACCCTCTGAATTCCAGTTCGACCCGGTCCTCTCCTGCTCTGAAATGGTGGTGTTCTCCAGCTAGGGTGAACAGGTGACGCTTGTCATAGAATGTGGGGGTGCCCTCGGCATGGGGAGGGACGAACCAGCACCGGTTTTTTGGTTGTCCACCTTCGTCTTGACAGCCTGTGCTTCCGACCATGGCCACCTGCAGCCGGTCGGCCCAACCTTGCATCCAATCCAGCACAGCACCCGGCCCTTCTTGGGGGTGCAGAGGGGGCCAACTGAATCCTGTGGTGAACATTTCCGGCAGGATGACCATGTCGATGGCCTCACCTTCTAGGTCGGAGAGGAGCTTGTCGAAGTGGGTAAGATTGGCGTCCGGGTTGCGCCAGTGAAGGTCGGATTGGAGGCCGACGATATGAAGCTCAGTGGGCATGGTCAGACGCAATGTTGCGCAGGCGTGTTATTGCTGCGTCTAAGGTGGCATTGTCTTTGGCGAAACAGATTCTCAATTGCGGGGTGGGCGGCGAGAAGAAGGCCGACAGGGGAATCGCAGCCAGGCCATGGGTTCGCGTCCACTCGCGCGCCCAGTGACCGTCGTCTCCGTCGATGAGGTTCCGAGCGTCTAGAACTTGGAAGAAACCGCCCGCAGCGGGCGTCCATTCCCAAGCCGTTCCTTCTGTCTCTTATACACATCTCCGAGCCCACGAGACTTCACGGAATCT
>CAXHAW010000044.1:0-9321 GCA_964014525.1 uncultured bacterium | reverse complement strand
AATCAAGATGATGGCCACCCAACCGGATTTATTGGTTCAGACAGCCCAATGGATCGAGCGACGTGATGCGGAAGACGGCTTGGGAACGGAGGCCGTGAGGGCCGAGGTTTGGGTGACCTTAAATGGACGCCGTTCTCAGCTTTTTATTGACCCCTTTGTCGACCTCACTGAGGTTGAGGATGGTCCAGGTCAAGCGCGACATTGGGTGTTGCCCTTGGACAGCGTTGTGACCATGAGTGAATATCGCAGGATGAAACCTGAATTGAGAGAACAAGCGGGATGGTGAGGTTGGTTTTGAACAGCAGGAAATGGCCGCTGGTGGCACTGGGCTCGGTCTTGGTTGGGGCGGTGTTTGGACAGGCCCAAACTCAGGTCCCAGATTCGTTGCCACAAATGGCGCGGGATTTGTCGGCGGCTCCGGTTGTCGAGTCGCGACCAGATGCTGTGCGCTGGATGCAATCCATCGGAGCGGAGGGGATTTACACCGGGATGAAGAGCCGTGCGTTTACATGGGCGGAAACACCAGCGGTTCAGGCGGCACAGCACCACAGACAATTGCTGATTACCGTTCCTGGGGCGAACATCTGGCAGAGCGATGCCGCAGGCCTTCAATTGGGCATCGGTGTTCGCGGGTTGAGTCCAAGTCGGTCTTCTCACCTTTCTGTTCGGCAAAATGGAATGCCCATCGCTGCCGACCCTCTGGGCTACCCTGAGGCCTATTACACCCCGCCCACACGGGCAGTTCGGGAGGTGCGCATGGTCAGCGGTGCCGGTGCCCTTCAGTATGGATCGCAACTCGGCGGCATGTTGGATTTTGTGATGCGCGATGGGCGAGAGCATCCCGGGTTGTGGTCTGGCGCAGCTTTGTCTGGAGTTGGATATCCGGGCAGGGTGGCAGGGGACAGTGTGGCCCATGGATTTGGCCATGCTTTCGCAGAGTTGGGGTGGCAGAACCCAGAGGGGAGGCAACACGTCTATGGGGCAGTCGAGCACAAGTCTGGCGAGGGTTGGAGGCCCAACACCAACTTCAATACGACCACTGGAATTGTCCGCGGTGGGGGAGACATTGGCGTGGCGTGGTCTTGGGATGCTGATGTGGCGTGGATGGACCGGGTCGAGCAACAGCCAGGAGGCCTAACCGATGCCGACTTTGCTTCAGAGGCGAGGGTGTCGTTTCGGGACCGCAATCATTTTCGGGTGAACCACCGTTCGGCGGCCCTCCGCATTCAGAACCGGCCCCAGCGCACTGAGGCATGGCAGTGGAACGGCCGCTTTCATTGGTTGCAGGCAGAGCGGGAATCCCTCGGGTTTCTGGGGTTCCCAAACCGCGTGGATCCGGGCTCATTCCGTGAATTGATTTCGGGCACCTTCCGCCATGGGGGAGGAGATGTGCGTGCCGTGAAGCGCTGGCAAAACGCACATGGCGGTATCCATGCGCTGACCCTCGGGGCGCAAGCATTAAAGGGGCGCGGATTGACAATGCAGGGTGAGGGCATTCCCGGCGCTGATCCCGTGTTCGATTATGTTGTGCCCAACGCTGGCGATGGGAGCCGTTACCTGTTCCCCAACATGCAATTGGCCTTCCATGCACAAGGGGCATGGAATCCAGCGCCCGGCTGGGTTTTCACTCCGGGGTTCAGGCTTGAGTGGATTGACACCCGTGCAGATGGGCGGTACCTTGAGGAAATCTTAGACGGCGCGGGAAACGTCTTGGAGGATTCCGTCTTCACCCAAGTTGAGCGGCGAACCCGTGCAGTGGGCCTCCCCGGCATCGGGTTTTCGAGGAAATTCAAGGACATTGAGTTGTATGGCAATGTGGTGTCCAACTACAGGGCCATCAATTTCAGTGACATTCAGCTGCGCAACATTGGCCGTCAGGTGGACCCCAACATTCGCGACGAACGCGGTCGAAACATGGACATCGGACTCCGTGGCGTGCTTCTCGACGGACTTCGCTTCGACTTCAGTCTGTTTCAACTGAACTATGAAGACCGCATTGGTTTGTTTGCGACCACGGTCCCCGACCCCGTGATCATCCAACGGGTGGTTCTGCTTCGCACCAACATTGCCGACGCCCGAACTCGAGGCGCGGAAGCCACGGTGGGGGGCACCATCTTAGAGGATGCCGAACGGGAAATACGGCTGGAAGGGCTGTTGACAGGCTCTGTGATGACAAGCCGCTACATCGCAAGCGAGGAGAGCGCCTTTCGAGACAAGGAAGTGGAGCTTGTTCCGGATTTCATCGTGCGCGGTGCCTTGAATTTCTCATTCAGGAAATGGGGCATGAACATCGGAGGTCATGCGGTCGGTGCCCAGTTCACGGAGGCGACCAATGCCGTGTGGACGTCAAACGCCATTCATGGCGAAATCCCAGCCTTTGCAGTCTTTGACTTGGGCATTGACTGGCGTGGTGGTGCCGGCTGGGACTTGCGGCTTTCGGTGAACAACCTGACGGACGCGCGGTATTTCACTCGGCGCGCAGCGGCCTATCCCGGACCGGGTATTCTTCCAGCCGACGGCCGCTCCATTCAGCTGACCATCGGTTTCAGGGGTTGGGATTGAAGCGCATCCAGTCGACTTCGAGACCAAATTCGCCGGCCGTGCCGTCGTACTTCATGAACCCGATGCGCAGGATGTCGGAGAGGTCCCCCCAAGTCCAAAGCTTGGGAAGCTCGCCAGTCATTGCGCTGCTCTTTTTGAGGTCGGAAAAGTCCAAGGTGACTTCTTGCCATTCAGAATCAGCAGTGAAGTTGGCCTTCCAGTAGGGCATCCACCACTGTTGTGAGGTTTCCATCGTGAGGGTGAAGGTGTCGGCCTCTCCCGTGGTGGTCCTGCACAGCAGGGTCACAGAACTGAATGTGGACAGGTCCTGTTCATTCCATTCGGATCGCACGGAACTGAATCCTCCGTTGTTTTCGAGGGAGACGGCGCCAGCCCATGTCATCGTCTTGCGGCCATAGTCCACAACACCGACGGAACGCCCCCCCATCACGCCGTCATTCAGGGCCCTCCAACTGCGCACGGTGCCTTTGCCAAAGTCCAACGTCATCGGGTCTTCTGGTGTTGTCAGTGAGGGGGAACAGGCACCGGCGAGCAACGCGGTGCCGAGTAGAGAACGAAGCCATAGCATGACACAAGAACCGGTCAACAGGGACCGGGGTTCACTTGCCGATACAGAAGTTGCCGAAGATGTGGTCGAGCAGGTCGTCGGGGGTGATGGCCCCGGTAATCCGACCCAGCTGCTCCAAGGCTTCGCGGTGGTCGACGGCCAAAAGGTCGCCGCTGAGGCCGGCGTCCAGTCCGTCCAGCGCACGCTGAAGGGATTCCCGAGTGCGCTGCAGGGCTTCGCGATGTCGCAGGTTGGTGACGAGAATCCGGTCTTCGGCAAGGGCACTCCGGAAGTCCCGTCCCAGCCTTTGCTCTATGGCTTCAAGCCCGATGCGCTCTTCGGCGCTGATGGCCAGGACCTTCTCGGATCCTTTGGGACACCAGGCTTGCGGCGCGGGCGCCAAGTCGGTTTTGTTGATCAGGGTGATCACCACACCTGGGGGTTCTCCAATGTCTCCAGCCGCCAGTTTCAGACGGTCGGTGGCGGCGTTGACTTCGGATTCTGCATCGGTCAGACCGGCCTTGTCTTGCAGGTCACGGGCATCGAGCAGATAGAGCACGAAACGGGCAGATGCAGCTTTGGACCAGGCCCTGCGTATGCCTTCTGCTTCTATAGTGTCGGTTGTGTCTCTCAGCCCTGCAGTATCAATAAAACGGAATCGAATTCCACCCAGAGTGAGGACCTCTTCCAAGGTGTCACGGGTGGTGCCCGGGGTATCTGATACGATGGCGCGTTCTTCGCGAAGCAGGGCGTTGAGCAAGGTGGATTTGCCGCGATTTGGCGCGCCAAGGATGGCGACAGGGACACCTTCTGCTATGGCACGTCCTGTGCTAAAGCCGCTGAGGAGGTCGTCAATTTTGTTCAGCAGTTGGCTGACATGGCTCCGGTACCCGTCCCGGTCAGCAAACTCGACATCTTCCTCTCCGAAGTCCAATTCAAGCTCCATCAACGCAGCGTATTCGATCAACGCCTCACGAAACCCTTGAATTTCCCGGCTGAAATCACCTCCAAGCTGCTGCAGTGCCAGGCGGTGGGCGCCCTCGTGGTCTGCATCGATGAGGTCGCCGATGGCCTCCGATTGGGCGAGGTCGCGCTTGCCCAGAAAAAAGGCGCGTTGGGTGAATTCACCGGGTAACGCCGACCGACAGCCGGCATCGATCAGGCACTCCATCAATCGCTTTGCAATGAAGGGGCTGCCGTGAATGTGACATTCGACCACGTCTTCTCCCGTAAAGCTGCGTGGCCCTCGGAAGGGAAGGAGCAGCGCCTCGTCGAGGGGGCGGTCCCCGTCGTTGATTTGCCGAAGCGCAGCGCGGCCGGGCTTGCATCCCGATAGCCCGCCATTGCAAAGTCCATCGACGACGGACCATGCCTCGGGGCCGCTCACCCGAACCATGGCCACACCCCCGCGTCCATGCGGGGTGGACAGGGCACAAATGGTCGTACCGTCGAGGGGGTGAGCGGGCATGGGGGCAAATTAGCGCGAACCCCTTTTCGATGGGACCTTTTGCCGCGTTACTTTTGCGCCGCACATCCGTGCGACACCACACCACGACCCCTGATCCACCCTCCCCATGAGCGTTCTCGTCAATAAGGATTCCCGCATCATCGTCCAAGGCTTTACAGGGTCCGAAGGCACCTTCCATGCCAGTCAAATGATTGAATATGGAACCAATGTGGTGGGCGGGGTCACCCCCGGAAAGGGCGGACAGACCCATCTGGACCGCCCGGTTTTCAATACGGTTGAGGATGCAGTTCAACAGGCGGGGGCGGACACCAGTATCCTGTTTGTGCCGCCGGCCTTTGCGGCCGATGCCATTTTGGAGGCCGCTGATGCTGGAATCAAGGTCGTCATTTGCATCACAGAGGGCATTCCTGTGTCAGATATGGTGCAGGTTAAGGCCCATTTGGATGCGCTTCCAGGGTGCACGCTGGTGGGGCCCAACTGCCCTGGCGTCATGACGGCTGGCGAAGCCAAGGTGGGCATCATGCCAGGCTTCATTTTCAATCCTGGCCGGATTGGCATCGTGTCCAAAAGCGGCACGTTGACCTACGAGGCAGTAGACCAGATTACCAAAGCGGGACTGGGACAGAGCACGGCGATTGGCATTGGTGGTGACCCGATCATTGGCACCACCACCCTAGACGCCATTCAACTGCTCATGGCCGACAACGAAACCGACGGCATCATCATGATTGGCGAGATTGGCGGTGACCTCGAAGCCAAGGCTGCCCGCTGGATTGCAGCTAATGGAACCAAACCTGTTGTTGGGTTTATCGCAGGAGTAACGGCGCCAAAGGGGCGCACCATGGGCCATGCAGGTGCCATTGTTTCCGGCGAAGAAGAGAGTGCAGAAGCGAAGAAAGCCGTGATGCGCGAGTGTGGCATCCACGTGGTGGACAGTCCTGCTCAGATTGGGGCTGTCATGGCGGAGGCACTGAAGGCAGTCAACGCCTGATCAAGCAGGTTCTCAGGGGGCAACGTGGTGCACGCCAACCTTCCAAGGTTGACTCAGTACCGCTGTGACCTTTTCGAGGTCCTCTGAGTTCGCAACGAAGTCGATGTGTGATGTATCGACCCAGAGCACTCGGCTGCCGCGGGCAGCCTTGAATTGCTTCTCATAGGCCTTCTCCAGTTTTCTCAGATAGTCGATATCAATGTCTTGCTCGTAGGAGCGACCTCGGGCTTCGATTTGCGCACGCTGGCGATCCTCTCCCGGTCGCAGGTAGACAATAAGTTCGGGCTTGGCCATGCCCTCTGCCATGACATCGTATAGGTTCCGAAACAGGGCGTATTCCGTCTTGGGCAGGGTGATTTTGGCGAATAAATCACTTTTGGCAAAGACATAGTCTGAGACGAGTGCATCCCGGAACAGGGTGCGCGCGGACAGTGCCGCTTTTACCTGCTTGTAACGTTGGGCCAGAAAGCTGAGTTCGACCGGGAAGGCATACCGTTCCGGGTCGAGGTAGAACTGTTCGAGAAACGGGTTGTCCGCGAAGGGTTCCAAGAGGGGCTCTGTTCCAAGCCGGCTCGCCAAGGCTGCAGCCAAGGTGCTCTTTCCGGCGCCGATGCCACCTTCTATGGCGATGTGTCGGTAGGGGATGCTCATGGGTTTGGCCACGGTGCAATGTCGGGCACGCTGTTGGGAAGGCCGCGAAGGAGATCCAATACCGTGCTTGTGCTGCCGGGAATTCGAAAATCTGGGATCAAGTCAGCCAGCGGCTGCAGTACAAACCTCCGGTCCATCATGCGGGGGTGGGGGACAACGAGGCCGTCTAGGTTCAGAACGCGGTCGCCCCACAACAAGATGTCGAGGTCGATGGGGCGGGAGGAGACGGCACCTTCCACGCGGGTGCGGCCCATTTGATTCTCGATGTTGAGCAGGGCCCGCATGGTGGACAGGGGATTGTTCGCCCAGGGGGGGGCGAGTTTCACCTCGACCACCCGATTGAGAAAGTCTGGCGTGCCGTCGGCCATGCCCACGGCTGCCGTGGAGTAGGTGGGTGAGACCCGAAGGATGCAGCCAATGCACCTGAGTTCGGCGTCGGCGCGGTCCAAGTGGTCAACGCGAAGGCCAAGATTTGATCCGGTGGCGATGTAGACGGTCACACCAACAAAGGTCGCTTGCGGAATTCTACCGGTTGCAACCCGGAGTGAATTGGTTCTTTGCGAATTTTAGTACTTGGTTTTGCATAGTACAAGGCAATGTCAATACATTTGGGCAGTCATGACCAAAGAGACTTCAAAATCGGCGGCGCAGATGCGAAAGGGCGTTCTGGAGTTGTGCATACTCAGGATACTGCGCAGGGGTGAGGCCTATACTTCGGACATCGTGGAAGCGTTGAAGGCGGTCGATCTGCTGGTGGTGGAGGGCACCATATACCCATTGTTGACCCGGATGAAGAACGCAGGCACCCTCACTTATCGTTGGGCTGAAAGCCCATCGGGGCCACCGCGCAAGTACTACGACATGACCGACAGTGGTCGTGCCCTTTTGGATGAACTGGAGTCATCATGGATTCAGTTCGTCGATTCCGTCAATTCGCTCGAGTCCAACACGGACACCACCTCCAGAAATGCCCCGCTCAAATCATGATGGAAACACAAAGCATATCTCTTGGCAATCTGCTGTTCCAGATGGAGTTGCCGGCCTTTCAACGTCTGAGTCAATACCTCGAAGACCTTCGGACCGCATTGCGCGGAACGGATGGAGCGTCGGAGGTCGTCAAGGAAGTGGAGTACCGCGTGGCGGAGCTGTTCCAGGAGGCCCTTTCCGGAACACAACGCGCAGTGAGTCTTGCCGATGTTGAGCGCGCCTGCCGTCAGTTGGGTGACCCTTCCGATTTCAAGGAGGAAGCAGACGCGAATGGCGGCGAAACAGAGGGGCGATTCAGCGCGGGTCAAGGTCACCAGGAGAAAAACCGCCGAAGGTGGTTCCGTGATGCGGAAGACCGTGTGCTCGCAGGGGTGGCCTCCGGCATTGCCTATCGTTTCGGTGTGGACCCCATCGCCATCCGTGCCCTGTTTGTCGCCATGGTCATTTTCACAGGCACAGGCCTCTTGTTTTACATCATTCTCGCCGCCATCATGCCGGTGGCCAAGACGGCCAGCGACCGGCTGGCCATGAAGGGCGATCCCGTCACGTTGTCGTCCATCATAGCGAGTATGGAGGGACGCGGCCGCCGGACAAAAGGTGCAGGTGGCCGTTCTGAATCCTCCTTGAGTGAAAGCTGGAAGCGGTTCATGTCCGACAGCTTGCCGCAGTTTCTCGGCGCCCTTGGCAAGGGGTTGGCTTGGGTGGTGATGGGGTTCTTGATTCTGTCCATCCTCATCCTCGGGGCCTTCTTCTTGTCCACGCTTGTCGGATTCAATCGATTTTTCTGACCATCACAGGCATTTTCCTCTCTTCTTTTCTCAACTTTAACCCGCACCTCGCGAGACCCACAACATCATGAACTTCGGTAAGCAATTCCTGGCAAGCCTGCTCGGCTCAACTGTCGCGCTCATCGCCGCCGGCACCATCCTCATTTTCATCTTCGTTGGCGCCCTTGTGGGCGGAGTGAGTTCCGCCTTTTCAGAGGTGGGGGATGACCTCGAATCCGATTTTGACTTCAGCGTCGACATTGAAGAGGGGTCCGTTCTCTACCTGACCCTTGACGCTCCATTCGTTGAAAGGGGCATGGAGGGGCCTGCCTTCTCCTTCAGCCTCGGCGGCGTGGACGCTGAGTCCCAGACGGGTCTGAATCATTTTCTCGCTGACATGGAGCGCGCGGCAGAAGACGACCGCATTGAGGGCATTCTGATGCAGGCCGATATGGTGTCGGGCTATCCCTCCATGTTGGGAGAGGTGCGGGACGCCTTGGTGGAATTCAAGTCGTCAGGCAAATGGATTGTCGCGTGGAGCGAGGTCTACACCCAGAGCGCTTATTGGATGAGCACGGTGGCCGATGAAGTGTATTTGCACCCAGAGGGTGGAATTGACATGCGCGGCATGGGCATGGAAACCATGTTCTACAAGCGCATGCTGGCCGATGTCGGTGTTGAAATGACCATTGTGCGGGGCCCGGACAACAAGTACAAGAGCGCAGTGGAACCCTATTTCCGAGAGAGCCTGTCCGAGGCGAACCGGGAGCAGAACATGGCGCTTCTCGATGACTTTTGGGGACGCATGGGCGGTGACATTGCCACGGCGAGGGGCATGACGGTGAGCGAATTGGATGGCCACATCAACAGCCTTGCCATGCGCACGACGAAAGATGCCCTAGCTCTGGGCTTTGCGGATGGACTCCTCTACGAGGATGAGCTTCACGCACTGCTCCTCGAAAAAGGGGCTTCGGAGGATGAGGATGAGGAAAGCCACGCCTTGTTGGTGGGATATGGCCAATACCACAACCCTGATTTCTTTGAGGACTTCATCACGACCCTGCAGGTCGAGTTTGAAGGAGGAGGTGATGATGAAGACGATGATGAAGACAACGATGGGCAAGAGAAAGAGGCCAATGCGGTGGCCGTGGTCTTCGCTGTGGGTGCCATTGAAAGCGGCCAAGGTGATGACGCCACCATCGGCTCAGAACGCATCGCTGGAGCGCTTCGGGATGCCCGACTTGACCCAGAGGTGGGTGCGGTGGTGCTGCGGGTGAACTCCCCGGGAGGCAGTGCGCTCGCCAGCGATGTGATTTGGCGAGAGACCGTGCTCCTCAAGGAAGCGGGC
>CAXHAW010000043.1:0-9347 GCA_964014525.1 uncultured bacterium | reverse complement strand
AAGAGACAGTTTTATTACTATGACGAGTTCATGCAATTCAACAACTTCTATGAAGAGGTTGAGGTCATGATCAACAACCCGTCTTTCATCAACGACATGGTCTTTAGGGAGGATCGCCTCCGGGACTTGAGGGACGACATCAAGGCTGCACCAATGCCCTTGTGGATGATGGTGGACTTGCAAAACATGCACGCGTCTTTCCCGGAGGGCACGGCGGTCCGATGCAGGTCGTCCACCAACAATGAGGACCTGCCGGGCTTCAGCGGGGCCGGCCTGTACACCTCCAAAACGCAATACGAGGACGAAGGGCACATCTTCAAGTCCATTCGGCAGGTGTACGCCAGCATGTGGAATTTCAGGGCGTTTGAGGAGCGGGACTTCTACCGCGTTGACCACTTCATGGCCGCCATGGGGGTGTTGTGTCACCCCAATTTCCAGGAAGAGCAGTCAAACGGTGTGGGCATCAGCATCGACCCCATTTACAACACCGAAGGGACGTTTTATTTAAACACCCAGGTGGGGGAGTCGCTCATCACCAATCCGGAGCCCAATTCTGTCCCCGAGGAGATTCTCCTGTATGAGGATGAGACCCAAGGTGCCGGATACGTGGTGTTGCGTTTGTCCAATCTGGTCGAGGATGGAGAGCTGGTTATGGAGGACGAGTACCTCGACCAGATGAGGGATTACCTCGGGGTCATTCATGACGAATTCTCAGTGCTGTACGGTGTAGAAGGCATTGAGGGCTTTGGGATGGACATCGAATACAAGGTCACAGCCCAAGACCAGTTGGCCATCAAGCAAGCCAGGCCCTGGGTCTCTTTCTGGGCCGGCATCAAGGCCGACAATGACTTGGCGGTGGAGGAGCTCATCGAGCCCCAGTCCTCTGCCACTTTGGGTGCGTCAGAGCTGGTCACCTTGAGGGTGGCCAACACCGGACTGAATGACATGGGTGACTTTGATCTTACGCTGCTCGTGGATGGTGAAGAGATGGAAACCCTGAACGTCACCGAGACCATCATGCCGTTCAGCGATGCTGAATTCCAGTTCACCTCGCCGCAGGATTTCTCAGCCATGGGAGAGCACACCATTCAGGGCATCGTGTCGGATCCGGAAGACGGTTATTCGAACAACGATACGCTGGAGATCATTCTGACCAAACTGCATCCTCTTGATGTGGCGGTCTCCTTTGGGCAAGTCAATCCCACGTGCAATGGGGAGATTGGAGTCAACGCCATCTTGTCCAACCTGGGAGAGGAGCCCATCGAGTCTGTTCAAATTCAGGTCGAGGTGAACGGCACCGTTGTCGAGATGTTGGAGGAGTCCGTGAACATCGGCTTCGGCGAGCAGGGTGCGGTGGCCTTCACGATTGGTGACAACCTCCTTCCGACTGACAACAGCATTCAGCTGCTGTTGACGGGGGTCAATGGGGGACTGGATGGAGACTTGGTCAACAACGTTGTCGTGACGACGGCGAATCTCGACGTGGATTTTGAGACCGTGACACTCTACATACTCGCTGATGATTACCCCTCTGAAACCTCATGGGAGATGGTGGATATGGGCTCCGGTCAGGTCGTGTCCGCAGGAGACCTTCCTTCCGGGGCGGACGAATACACAGAGGACATTTGCGTGAGTTCCAATGCGTGCCTCACCCTGTACTTCTATGACGATTGGGGTGATGGAATCTGCTGTGCATACGGGGAAGGCAATTTCCAGGTTCTGAATTCAGAAGGGGAGACCATTGTCTTCAACAGCGGTGAATTCAGCTATGAGGCCGTTGAGTCGTTCTGTGCCGGGGATGGGGGGTGTCAGATTGCGACGGAGGTCAGTGTGAGCCATGCTTCATCCAACTCAGCAAGCGATGGCATGTTGGTCATCAGCCCCTTTTCCAATGAAGAGACCTTCGAGTTTAGCATCGATGGGGGACAGTCATTTGGCAGTGCCAGCACCTTTGGAAACCTCCCAGCAGGTGCCTACGACATCGTCGTCCAGAGTGTGTCCGGACAATGCACCTACGAGGAGACCGTCACGATTTCCGTGTGCGACCTAGAGGGGGTGCAGGTGGCCATCACCCACCCCACTTCAGTCCTCACGACGGATGGGGCCATTGTCATCACGACATTGGCTGGATCAGGCGCTTATGAATACAGCATAGACGGCGGTCAAAACTTCGTGACATCAGGCGACTTTTTCGGCCTTCCTGTGGGAGACTACAATGTCATTGTCTTGGACGGCAATGGCATCTGCGAGTACACCTTTGACGCCCCCCTCATTGGCGGAGTTGTCGGTGTGGAAGACATCGGTGTGGACGCCCAGAAAGCGGTGCGGTTGTATCCCAATCCCACTGCGGGGCAATTCACCATCGATGCGGCTTCAATGGGAGCGTCCGGCGGACCGATTCAAGTGATGGTCCTGGACCACCTCGGTCGGCAGCTGGCTTCTCGAACCATGTCGACCGGAAGCACGCGCACTGTGGTGTCTCTCCAAGATTACCCAACGGGAACCTATCTCGTCAAGTGTTTCAATGCATCGTGGGTCCAGAACTTGAAAGTGATCAAGCTCTAGGGCACTGCTCCAACATGCACACGTTTCCGTTTGACGCCCTTTACACAAGATCCCTTCGACATGCGCAATAAGAACACGTGGAGCCGGCGCTGCTGGTGTTTGCTCCTGACCTCACTGTGGCTGCCATCACCATGGGCCCAGACCGATATTCCGCCCTTTGGTCCGGCCTATGTCCAGAGCGAGGTGGCCACGGTCGCGATTACGATGGAGTCGGAAAGTGTGGAGTCCATGCTGTTTGGAGACCCTGAATATGCGTCCACGAATCCCTACCCGGCGACGGTGCAGTTCCAGTCCTCGTTGGACGATACGACCTTCAGTTTGGTTGCCGTTCGATTGCGTGGCAGCACGGGCCTCACCGCGCCCAAGAAGAACTTCAAGGTCGACCTGAACGCCTTCATGCCAGACCAGAAGTATGCTGACTTGGAAAAGCTCAACCTCAATGCCAATCAAAATGACCCTTCGCTCCTCAGGGCAGGGTTGAGCTGGAATATCCTTCGCAGGATGGGCCTTTCAGGGTCCCGAACGAGTCACGTCAGGGTGGAAATCAACGGCGACTACATGGGGGCTTATCTCAACACCGAGCACCTCGATGAGGAGTTCGTGGAGGAGTACTACGACCAGGACAATGGCAACCTCTACAAATGTCGATTCCCGGCCGATTTGGACTACATCAGCGCTAACCCCGATGACTACAAACTCGAGGTCGACGGTCAGCGGATTTATGAGCTCAAGACCAATGTCGAAGCGGATGACTACAGTGACATCGCTGAGTTCATCGACGTTTTGAGCAACACGCCGGAAACAGATTTCAAGTGTGCAATCGAAGGGGTGTTCAATGTGGCCGATTACCTCAAGGTCCAAGCCTTGGATGTGGTCAGCGGCAATTGGGCTGGCTATGCGGGCAGCGCAAACAACTTCTACCTCTATCACAATCCCCAAACCGGACTTTTTGACTACATCCCCTATGACCTCGACAACACATGGGGTATCGATTTCCTCGATGGAAATTGGGAGGCCCGAGACCCTTACGCTTGGTCCCCGGAATTCCGGTTGCTGTATGAGCGCTTGATGGCGGTGCCGGAGTACCGGGAATGGTACACATACTACCTGCAGCGCATGGTGGACGATTGGGCCCATCCCGACAGTGTGTCAGCTTATCTCTCACCCCGACACGCTATGCTGATGCCCGCCATCGAAGCGGACGCATACTATCCCCTGTCGCATGGCTTCACCACGGTCGACTTCGAGGGGTCGCTTGAGACGGCTGCAGGAGGACATGTGGAATTCGGCATCATGCCTTGGCTGGAGACGCGAACCGCTTCTCTGGAGCCGCAACTCGATGAGGATGTTCCCGTTTTGGTGCTGCACGAGATCGAGGTCAAGGCACCCGCCTTGAATTTCTTGCGGGTGCGGGCCATTGTCGATGGCGGCGGAGACGATGTGGAGGTATCCTGTTGGGTTGATGCAGGGGCGGGTTCCACAGCCTATGCGATGTTCGATGACGGTGAGCACGGAGACCGCAAGGCTGGAGATGGAACGTGGGGGGTCAACGTGCCGATTCAAGCGGATTGGACCACGGCGACCTATCAGGTCCAAGCCACCAGCACAGCAGGCCTGGAACGGTGGATTCCCTGCTCGCCAGAATTGGTCACGGTGGGCATGTCACCTTCAGATTTGGTCATCAATGAATTGATCAGTTCAAACGCCAACAATGTCTCGGATGAATTCGGTGAGTTCGACGATTGGGTGGAGCTTTTCAATGCGGGAAACTCACCGGTTTCGCTCGGCGGTAAATACCTGACCGACAACCTCAACAACCCAGACAAATATGCCTTGCCTGGTGGTGTATTGGGCGCGGGTGAATGGTCCTTCTATTGGATGGACAACGATCCAGAACAAGGTCCCCATCACGCTCCGTTTACCCTGTCGGCAGGGGGCGAGCAGGTGGCCCTGCTTGAGTGGAATGAGGCGGACCAATTGTGGGTGATTCTCGACTTTATCCCCTTTGGCCCTTCGGAACAGGATGCGTCGCTCGGGCGCTATCCCGACGGAGCGGATTACTGGGTGTGGTTTGCCACCCCGACCCCCAGTGCAACGAACAACTATGCCATCATCCTCGGTCAGGATGAACTTGGTGTCAGTGCAACGCGTCAATTTGCCCCCAACCCGACAGTGGATTGGATCCGTTGGACGGGCGATAGAGCGGGTGGCCGCCTGTTCGATGCCCAAGGCCGAGAGCTGTTCCGCTTTCCGGCGGGGCGGGGCATTTCACTCGGCGGACAGCCAGCAGGCGTCTATGTCTTGCAGCTCGATGACGGCACCCGCACCCGCATCGTCAAGCACAATTGAACCGCTGGCCCTCTGAGCCTGCCGGAGTCGAATGCCAGAATGCCGGCCTTGTTTCTGGGGTGCGTGGCGTCAAGTCACTCAACTCCAATTGCCAATTCTGTGCTTCCGTTGTGGTAACGACGGATATACAACTGGCCGGGTTGAGGCGTGTGGACCTCACGCCCCATCAAGTCGATGGTGTGGGTCATTGGTCCGCGTGGGAGGACTGGTAAATGCCCCTGTGTTGCAAGGTTGGTCTCGCCAAGCGGTTGCTGCTGCGTGACACAGTGAACCATACCACCCCACTGAAGCATGTTTTGACAATTGATGCCGACTGCACTTCTGGTGGGGTAAAGTTCTTGCACGATACTGAGCGCGACTGCATCCATAGGGTCATTGTATTCGGGAACGAGAACGACTGCATTGCCCACGTAGTAATTGACATAGGAGCTGCGGAACCCAAGGCTATGGCCCCAAGTCGTTTGAACCGGGTTTTCGGTAAGCGGCAAATTGACACGGGTGTAGGGTACCCCATCGTTGTTCTCTGCTAGGTCAATGATGGCGCGGTCGCCCATGCTCACATACCAGTATGCCAGATCGGGGTCGCTCATGGTGACCATGGTGTTGTCTCCAGCGAATTTGACAAACCCATCAATGTGTTGGTCCGTGATGTCCTCGCTACCCCCAAACTGGCCATCCAGCCAGATGACCTGTTCGACGCCCAGGTAAGTCGAGAAGTACGTTTCGATCTCTGCCTCTGTCAGTCCTGGGTTTCGGTCTTCTCCGGTGATGGACGAGCGGGTGGCCATCAAGGTTCCCTGACCATCAACTTCAATGGCCCCTCCTTCGAGAACCACAGCGCCGAGATCGATGACGGGAAGTCCCAATTGGTTGGCCGCGGTCGCAGGGACACCGTCGTCCAAAGTGAAGGGGGCGTCGCCTCCCCATCCATTGAATCCCCAATCTAAAACAACCCATTGGCCTTGTTGGTCCTCAGCGAAAATGGGGCCGTTGTCCCTGACCCAGAAGTCATCCGTGGGGCAGAGGTGAAAGTCGATTTGCGCCATGTCCACTTGGGCATTTTCGAGAAGGGTGACAATGTGGGACAACGCTTCATCATTGTAGGCGATGATGTGAACGCGCTCACCCATCGACAAAGCAACGGTCATCTCAATCCAGCTCGACTCGACGTCTTCGGCACCCGAGCCATAGGTGTAGTTGTGTGGCCATTGCAACCAAGTGCCCTCATGCGGGTCCTCTTCGCTGGGCATGGAATACTGCGCTGTGACATGCAATGCATTGAGCCAAATCATCAATGCCAGTAGAATGGATAGGCTGCGTTTCATTGCAGCGAAAGGTAGGTTTGTCGTGCATTTGAGCCACGTTTATACGCATTTTCTGGACAGCCCCATTTGGAATTGTCCCGGTCCCGGGTACGCATCAAAAATGGGCCACGCTGCGGCGTATGCTGTGTATCCAGCGCCGTAGTTCATGTCCGACACATTTTCGGATGTGATCCATGAGAATCCGCTGCGGGTTGCTGAGGAAACCTGCGCACAGACGGCGAAGGAGGCCAAGCTCAAGAAGGAGGCCAAAAACAGAGCGAAAGCAGACAATTTCATGGTCAGGTGGGAGGGGACATTCAAGGTGAGGCGCAGCCTTCAAAAAGTCAACTGAGAGAATTCCGGAACCGTTGCTCCTTTCTATTCGACCCAAAAGATGTGCGCCCCGGAGATCCGGGGCGCACTCGATAAAATGTTGGAAAAAGACGCAGTCAGAAGCCGTATCCCACAGACAACTGGAGGTTGGGCAACACACGGCCATAGCCCAATGTGTTGGGGATTTCATCCATAACGGCAGCGTCTGAATCGGTTCCTGTGGAGGTAATGTCCGCACCTGAGGTGTGCAAACCACCGATGTCGAATCCGACAGTGACCCCCTTGACTGGGCGGGATCCGAAGCCAATGCCCACATATCCAACGGGGTTGTTGTCGTAGAGGATGGCATAGGAGTGGTTGACGTTGTTCACATCCGTCAGCGTGCCTTCGATGCCGCCGATGCCGATGCCGACATTGAAGCGGATCCAATCGTAATCTTCAAAAGGGCGGTGGTTGACG
Source organism: uncultured bacterium (assembly GCA_964014525.1). GTDB lineage: Bacteria > Bacteroidota > Bacteroidia > Flavobacteriales_D > Sanyastnellaceae > UBA8752. The sequence continues at coordinate 2,337 of CAXHAW010000043.1, read as the reverse complement.
AAGATGCCCATCCAGTTGGTTTCGGCAGTTCCAGAGAAGGTCGCGCCTCCGATTTCCTGATCGACTGGGTTGTCACCAGAAAAAGCACCAACGCTGACTTGAACGGTGGTCTTCTCGGACAGGTTGTGTGAAAATCCAAGGGAAGGACCGAACGGACTGATGCCCACGCTGACTCCATATGACGCAGTTTCCTTGGTCGTATCGTCCTGGGCTTGGATATCTGAATTGAAGGCGAAAGCCACAAGGATGGCGAACGCGAGTTGAATGAATTTCATCATGGTGTTGGTGTGTATGATGCAAAGGTTTTTTTTCTTTTGCTGCAAGTAGGAGTGGTCCTACGTGGGTTGCGAACAATCGACCCTTGATTGAGAATGACGCGTTCGATTGGTTGCGCATTTTGGGCTGCAGTGTCGTCGGCACAGTCTTGGATACTCTGTTCGTTACTAGGCGATGACACAGCGTCCTTTCGAATGACATATTGGGGTGTCTATATCTTTGAAAGATGAGGGACTTCGTTCTGTATTTCGAGGAAAAAGAAGGCACAACTGCCATCATGCGATGGGCCAATCGGCTGTCAAATGTGCGCGTGTTGCATTATGCGGATGATCGCTGCTGGGAGCCATTGGAGTCCTTCATGTTGGGGGAGAATGTCCGTCGTGAGGAGATTCAATCATTGATGCAGGCGATTTATGTTCGTCCTCGCAACATGGAGGAGCTTCGACGGCGATACGCGATGAAAGTTCCAGATCGGGAGTTGGTCACACTGCCTGATAATTGCAGTATCGGGCTGAAAATGAGATGGACACCACCGCGGGTTTTCTACAGTGGCCTTCCGATTTTTGATTTGCCCGTGAATCGGATTTGTAAGGAATATCGACACAGACGGTATTACGATTCCATGGTCCAGACCCTATCGGACGCAGGCGTGGCTCCTATGTTGGCCGTTCGACAAAATGTATTTAAGTGGGCCCTTTCGAAATATCACGGCGATGGAACTGGAAAAAAAGGCCACTTGCAGTTCAAGCTTGCTTCAGGGGAACTGACACGACACGACATTCCAAAAATCAAAGTGAACTTGAGCCGTTTCGGTCGTTTGCTTGACCAATGCCGTCGAAAGCACGACGCAAAAAGGCAGTTCGTTGAACAGATGGCAAAAGATGGTCTCGAGGTATTTCCATTGCTTTACGAGGACTTTCTGGAAGACAAGGTGCAGTTCTTTGAGGGTTTTTTGGATCGTATAGACAATCCCATGGATTTGGTTGACCTCAAGAGGAGTTTAGAAGGTGATATTGTGTTGAAACGGGTCCACAAAGGGTCGCTGAGCGATTATGTCGAGAACCACGAGGAATTGCACCGGGCCTATGGCAATGCATTTGAATCTTGGACACCACCTTTATCGGTGGCGAAAACCACAAGAGAATCTTAGCTTTTGACGATAACAAAGACGGTCATGTTGCTGGGCTCAGGCGAGCTCGGAAAAGCGGCGGTCATCGCACTGCAGCGACTTGGGCAGCACGTCATGGCGGTTGACGCATATCCGGGGGCCAGGGTTCGAAGTCAGAAGTGGTCAAGACAGGCACTGAAAAACGCGCTTGCTCAATGAATACGAATCCACTCGTTAGTGTCGTCACGCAGGTATACAATACAGGCAGAGAAGTCGTGGAGGCGATGGAGTCCGTTCGTTGCTCCACGTTCACCGATTGGGAACACATCATCATCGATGACGCTTCGACAGATGACAGTGTCGATTTGATCAAGGCGTATTGCGAGCGCCATCAATATCCCTGCACACTCGTGGTTCATGAAGACAATGCAGGCATTACCGCCACCCGCAGAGAGATTGTGTCGCTGGCGCGGGGCAAGTATATAGCCACCTTGTCTGATGATCTATTCGAGCCCGACCGTTTAGAAAAGGACGTCGCTTTTCTGGAGGGGTGCAGTGATGATGTCTGCGGGGTGTTTGGTCTGGCGTTGTCCTTTCGTTCAGACCGCGATGTGAAAGGCAGGGTTTTTGGGGGGCATTTTGACCTCGGTCAGGCTGGGGTCATCGACCCGTCACGATTTGCAAAGGCCCTTCTGATGTGCAACGTTGTTCCAGCGGTGTCCATGACCATGCGCAGCGCATGGGCGAGCAACTTGCCCAATCTCGACCACTTTCTCATCGAGGACTATCCTCAATGGGTTCACCTCTCCAATTTGGGGGGGCGGTTCGGTCACATTCCGGAAGTGACCACCCTTTATCGAGATTCGGACATTTCTGTCCAGAAAACCAAAAAGTCCAAGGTGGCGTTGGACGACCTCAAGTCCAAGGGGATGTTGCGCGACAGTCCCTTCTTG
>CAXHAW010000042.1:0-9375 GCA_964014525.1 uncultured bacterium | reverse complement strand
GCATCCAACTTATGTCTGGTTCTTCAGGATGTAGAGACGGGATGGACTGGGGGCATTGAGCCGGGGTTCAGCTACGAATTTGCCACAGCGACCTCTTCTGATCATCATCGGTTCAATGTGGTGGTGAGCAGTGCGGTAACCGTGGAGTCGTCCGATGCCGCCTGCGAAAGCGCTCAGGATGGGGCGGTTGCCGTTGCGGGGCCGGATTTGACGACTGGTTTTTCGCTTGTCGATGCGCTTGGAAACCCGGCAGGAACTTATTCGGGTGAGGGCGACTCTGGCAACTTTACGGGGTTGTCTGCAGGAACCTACACCGTCACCGCCTTGACGGAAGGCTGCGCAAACATTTCGCAGCCCATAGAGATCGGAGCCAATGGGCTGGGGGACTCCCCTTTTGACATCGTGGCGTTGCTCGATCACATCGGTTGCTATGAGGATCAGGGCGGCGTGTCTTTGGAAATCGATGGGGGTGTTGCGCCCTACGCCGTGGCATGGAGTCACGGCGGCGAGGGAGACGCCATTGATGTGGATCAGGCCGGCGTCTTTTCGGCCATCGTCACAGACGCTGCAGGATGCCAAGACAGCACCTCAGTGGAGGTCCTCGCTGCACCGCACGTTCAGGCCAACGCAGAGCTGGAGGAGCCCTTGGTGACCCTCATCGACGGGGTGGCCGAAGTTGGCTTTGTGAACACCAGTACTGGGGCGACCTCATACCAGTGGAGTTTTGGCGATGGCGATACCAGTTCTGAGGAACAGCCTGTGCATGGATATAATGCCGGGGGGTCCTATACGGTCGGTTTGAATGCCTGGAATGACTATTGCTCCGACACGCATCAAATCGTTGTGACAGTAGAGGTAATCAGCAGCATTGGGTCCCTTTCGAGTGGCACAGAGCCCCAAATTCAACGCAGTGTGGACGGCTGGTCTGTGACCCATCCAGAAGAGGCTTTCTCATTGGAGGTGTTTGATTTGACTGGCCGCCAAGTGCACCAATTGCGGGGGCTGGCTGGTGTGCCTGCACAGTTGAATGGATCCTCAATTCCAGCCGTGGCCTTGATCAGATGGGTGGGTGAAATCTCCGGTCGGCAAAAGACTTGGCGATTGGCCCACTGATTCTGCCTAAGGATTGCGAACTTCGCTGACGTGAAAGTCGGCGTCATCACCTTCCCGGGGTCCAATTGCGACCACGACATGGAATATGCCCTCGGTACGGAACTCGGGTTCCAGGTCGAGCGGCTCTGGCACAAGGACCTAGACCTCAAGGGGGTCGATCTTGTGGTTTTGCCCGGTGGCTTCAGCTACGGAGATTACCTCCGAAGTGGAGCCATCGCGCGTTTCTCTCCCATCATGGATGAAGTGATGGCCCACGCTAAACGGGGAGGACTCGTTCTTGGCGTTTGCAATGGCTTCCAAGTCCTTTGTGAAGCGGGACTGTTGCCGGGGGCCCTTCGTCACAATGAAAGTCGGAAGTTCATTTGTCGCAACGTCCTGCTCCGCGCCGAATCCTTGATGGCACCCATGACAGCAGGATTGCCCGACGGTCAACCGCTCTGTATTCCCATTGCCCATGGGGAAGGCAACTACACCATTGATGACCCAGGTCTCGATGCACTCGAGGATGGCGACCAGATTCTGTTCCGCTATTGTGGCCCGGATGGAGGCATTGAAGACGAGTTCAACCCAAATGGGTCCGTGGATCACATTGCCGGGGTGTGCAATGCGGGAGGAAATGTATTTGGTATGATGCCGCATCCTGAGCGCGCGTGCAGCGAAGCACTGGGAAACACCGATGGCAGAGCGATGCTGGAAGCGCTCTCTACCGCGGTTGCCGCTGTCTGATCTGGACTGTCGATTTGTCTTGGGTTCAGGTTCACTTTCGTTGAACTGTGCTTGGCGGTCGGGAACATGAATGGGTTAAGTTTGTTCCAATCTCACTCCCGCAATTACCGGGTCAATCCATGTCCGACCAACCATACGCCGCCGGCCCTTTTCTTTCGAAAATCACTGAGCCAGCAGACCTGCGCCGTGAATTCGGTTCAGAGGACCTGAAGCAGGTTTGTGACGAGTTGCGGCAGTTCATTGTGGATGTCGTCAGCGAAAAAGGAGGCCATTTCGGCGCCAGTTTGGGTGTTGTGGAACTGACTGTGGCCCTGCACTACGTGTTCAACACACCTGAAGACCAAATTGTATGGGATGTGGGGCACCAAGCATACGGCCACAAGATTTTGACGGGTCGCCGAGACCAGTTTCACACCAACCGCGTGCACAAGGGCCTCAGCGGCTTTCCTAAGCGCAGTGAGAGTCCATACGACACCTTTGGGGTCGGCCACAGTTCCACCAGCATCAGCGCAGCACTGGGGATGTCGGTGGCCAACAAAGTGAAAGGGGGCAAGCAACAGCACATTGCCGTGATTGGTGATGGGGCGATGACGGCGGGTCTTGCGTTCGAGGGGCTGAATCATGGAGGCTGGCAAGACAATGACATGATTGTGGTGCTCAATGACAACTGCATGTCGATTGACCCCAATGTCGGAGCCTTGAAGGATTACCTCACTGACATTACGACCTCGCACACTTACAATCGGGTCAAGGATGACCTGTGGCAACTGTTGGGCAAGGTGTCCAAATTCGGACCAGATGCCCAGACGATTGCCTCCAAGGTGAGCGATATGGTCAAGGGCTCCCTGCTCAAGCAGTCCAATCTATTTGAGTCGCTGAACTTCCGGTATTTCGGTCCGATTGATGGTCACGATGTGGAACAGGTTGAGCACGTCCTGAGAGACCTCAAGGACATACCCGGCCCGAAGCTTCTCCATCTCATCACCACCAAAGGCAAGGGGTACGCTCCTGCAGAGGTGGGTTCCCCCACCAAATGGCATGCACCTGGCCTGTTCAACAAAAACACCGGTGAAATTATCAAGGTCGCTCCCAAGTCACCGGAGCCACCTAAGTACCAGGACGTTTTTGGCCACACCATCATTGAGCTCGCTGAAAAGGATGAGCGCGTGGTGGGCGTTACCCCGGCCATGCCGACGGGGTGTTCCCTGAAATTCATGATGGAGGCCATGCCAGAACGCGCCTTCGACGTTGGTATCGCCGAGCAGCATGCCGTGACTTTTTCCGCGGGCATGGCCACCCAAGGCCTTGTGCCATTTTGCAACATCTACAGCTCCTTCATGCAGCGGGCCTATGACCAAGTCGTGCATGATGTGGCGCTGCAAAAGCTTCACGTGGTGTTCTGCCTCGACAGGGGGGGAATGGCAGGTGCGGACGGACCGACCCACCACGGGGTCTTCGATCTCGCATACATGCGCTGCATCCCCAACATGATCGTCTCCGCTCCGATGAATGAGGAGGAGTTGCGGAACCTCATGTTCACAGCATCTGCTGACGACCACGGTCCATTCAGCATTCGCTACCCTCGGGGCAAGGGCGTGATGACCGACTGGAAAACCCCGCTCCGCAAAATCAAGGTGGGAACGGGCCGTCGGGTCAGAACGGGTGAAGACATTGCCATTTTGGGCATCGGCCATCTGGGCAACCATGCCCTTGAGGCAGCAGAGCGACTTGAGGCGGAGGGAATCTCTGCCGCCATGTACGACATGCGCTTTGTCAAGCCCATGGATGAGACGCTGCTGCACGAGGTATTTGGCAAGTTCGACAAGGTGATCACGGTCGAAGACGGTTGCATACAGGGGGGCATGGGCAGTGCCGTTCTCGAGTTTGCTGCGGACCAAGGTTACTCTTCAAGGGTGGTGCGACTGGGTGTTCCGGACCGTTGGGTCGAGCATGGCACACAGGCTGAATTGTATTCGGAGTGCGGCTACAATGTCGACGACATTGCCGCCGCCGCCCGCAAGTTGACGGGGGTGGTGCATGCCAGTGCGCAGAAAGCAGGCTGACCTTTCCCTTTTTTTGTTCCGATGCCCTGGTCCTTGCGACCTTCGTTGACATGGATGAACCCATCCGAAATCGTGTAGAGGAGAGCGGCTTGGTCCAGCTCGACCTTGCTGCCCTACTTCGGGAGCGCACGTTGAGTGAGCTCGATCTGGCGCCTCAGCTGTGGCAGGGGTTGGCCATCCGAGAGCGTGAATTCCGCAATTGGCTAGAGGACCTTGATTTGTCTCCCTTTGAGGGGGCTGACGTGGCTGTGCATTGCAGCACTGAGGCCATCGTGCCGGAGTGGGTCTGGATGCTCGTCGCCTCCAGACTGCAAGGGGTGGCAAGCAGCGTCCACGATTGTGCTCCGACGGGCCTAGAAGCTGAGGTCCTGTATCGCATTGCAGAAGAATTGGACCCAGCCGCATTCGAAGGCAAGCGCTTGGTTGTGAAGGGATGTGGCCTGAAGTCGGGAGCGGGGCCGGCCATGCGCATCGTGGAGCGGCTTCAGCCAGTGGTGAAATTGCTCATGTTCGGAGAACCCTGCAGCACCGTTCCCGTGTACAAGTCCCGCTGACAAAGGCCCGCTTATCATACGCCAAGCGCAGGTTAGGGGCTAATTTGCTTGCCCCATGCTGACCGCTGATTCCGACAAGAAACTTTTCCTTCTCGACGCCTATGCCCTCATTTTCAGGGCCTACTACGCCTTTATTCGGAACCCAAGAATCAACAGCAAGGGTCAGAACACCAGTGCTGTTTTCGGCTTCACCACAGCGGTTCTCGACATCTTAAAGAAGGAGAAGCCGACCCATTTGGCCGTTGTTTTCGACCCCCCAGGACCGACCTTCAGGCACGAGGAGTTCAGCGAATACAAGGCCAATCGAGACGAAACGCCAGAGGACATTCGCGCGAGCGTGCCTCGCGTTCTCGAGGTGGCGGAGGCCATGCGCATTCCGACCATCACCATTCCGGGTTACGAAGCCGACGACACCATTGGTGCCTTGTCCGTCAAGGCCGAGAAGGCTGGTTTTGATGTGTACATGATGACACCTGACAAGGACTTTGGTCAACTGGTTACTGAAAAGGTGCGCATGTTCCGTCCTGGTCGATCGGGCAATCCGCCCCAAGTCTGGGGGCCTGCCGAGGTCTGCGAGCGGTTTGGCATCGATCGCACGGAACAGGTGATTGACTTGTTGGGTCTGATGGGGGACAGTGCCGACAACATTCCCGGAGTGCCTGGAATTGGACCCAAGACAGCGGCAAAGCTCTTGAACAAGTATGGGACCATGGAAACGCTGCTGGATTCCACAGCAGAGTTGAAGGGCAAGCAAAAGGAAAACCTGGAGACCTACCGTGAGCAGGCGCTGATGTCAAAGCATCTCGCGACAATTGCATTGGACGTGCCGGTTGAGGCGGACTTCGATGCGATGCTTGTGGAGACACCCGATGTTGAGAAGCTGGCCGCAGTTTTCGAGTCGCTGGAGTTTCGAACCTTGTCGCGCCGTGTATTGGGTGATGCTGCTGTGTTGAAAACGGCTGCGCCTGAGTCGGCTGGCGCCCCGGTCTTGGCACACACGGCAGAAGAGTCACAAATGGACATGTTCGGCGGCGGCGATGCAGGTTCCGTGGCGGCAAGCGAATCCGGGGGTGGTCCAGATTCCATTGACCGTGAATCCGTCGATTACCGAATGGCAGATACCCCAGTGCTGCGGGCGGAACTCAGCGGGCTTCTCGACACATGTGATCGATTCGCATTTGACACGGAGACCACCGGTTTGGATGCAAGGACGGCGCGGTTGGTGGGCATGAGCTTCAGTCTTGCGGAGGGCACAGGGTGGTATGTTCCCGTTCCGCCGGGAGCTTTTGATTTGCCCCAAAGGGACCAATTGGAAGTGCGCTCTCTGCTCGACGAGTTCAGCGCCATTTGGGCTTCGGAAGACAAAGAAATAGTTGCCCAGAACTGGAAGTACGACCACAAGATCATGCTGGGTGTGGGGGTCAATGTGCAATGCCGGGTCTTTGATACGATGCTGGCCCATTATGTGCTGCAGCCGGACTTGAAGCATGGCATGGACCATTTGGCGGAGACAGAGCTGGGTTACCGGACGATTCCCATTACCGATTTGCTGGGGAAGAAGGGGAAGAACCAAAAGACCATGGCTGACATTCCACCGGAACAGGTGGTGGATTACGCTTGTGAGGATGCGGACATCACCCTGCGTCTCGCGGACCTCTTTGGCCGAAGAATGCCTGCTGAGAGCCCCGAACGGCGCATCTTGGAAACCATCGAGATGCCCTTGGTGCCCGTTTTGGCGGACATGGAAATCGAGGGCGTGCGACTCGATACTGAGGCCATGCAGGCCATGGCGACAGGGTTGGAAGGGGACTTGAGGCAACTCACGGATTCGATTCAAGCGCACGCAGGGGTGCCGTTTTCCATTGATTCGCCGCGCCAGCTCGGAGAGGTCCTCTTCGACCACCTTGCCATCACCGACAAGGCGAAGAAAACCAAGACCGGACAGTATGCGACCGGGGAAGAGATCCTCCAGAAGTTGGCGGATGCGCACCCCATTGTCCCAGAAGTGCTCGAATACCGCCAGCTCAATAAGCTGCTCTCAACCTATGTGCGGCCCCTCCCTGAATTGGTGGATTCGGCGACGGGCAGGGTGCACACACAATACATGCAGGCGGTGGCTGCCACAGGCCGTCTCAGCAGCACCCGTCCAAATTTGCAGAACATTCCCATTCGAACGGCCCGGGGCCGTGAGATACGGAAGGCCTTCGTCCCGCGTGATGCGAATCACGTGTTGCTTGCCGCCGACTACAGTCAAGTCGAATTGCGCATTGTTGCCGCTTTGAGTGGTGACAAGGGGTTGTGCCAAGCCTTCCTCGACGGAGCGGACATCCACACGGCGACAGCGGCCAAGGTCTTCGGTGTGGACCCCAATGAGGTGGACCGAGGCCAGCGCAGCCGAGCCAAGGCAGTCAATTTCGGCATTCTCTATGGGCAGGGCGCCTTTGGGTTGGCTGAGACCTTGAAGATTCCCCGCCGCGAGGCGAAGGGGATCATCGAAGCCTACTTCTCGGAGTTCTCCGAACTCAAGTCATACCAAACCCGAGTGGTTGAAGAGGCGCGGGAAAAGGGATATGTGGAGACCGTGCTTGGCCGGAAGCGATGGCTGCCGGACATCGCGTCAGCCAATGCAGTCGTGCGCGGGTTTGCCGAGCGAAATGCCATCAATGCCCCCATTCAGGGGTCGGCAGCGGACATCATTAAGTTGGCCATGGTGCGCATTCAAAAGGCCCTACATGTTGGAGGGTTCGGTGCCCGGATGATTTTGCAGGTCCACGACGAATTGGTTTTCGATGTGCCCAAGGGAGAGGCCGAAGCGATATCAGAGTTGGTCAGGGAGCACATGGAGGGCGCCGTGGAGCTGGCCGTTCCATTGGAGGTTGAGGTGCAGACGGGGGCGAATTGGCTCGAGGCCCATTGACGGACTGAGGGCTTCGCAATCGGCCTATTCCCACGGGGCTTCAGAAAAGCACTGACAACATCCACCTTTCGCCGAGGATAACTTTCCCAATCTCTGCTCGCGACTGCGGAGGTGCGGAGTCTCTTTGTCTTCAACAACCAACTTGGAATCTCCATGATAAGAGCATTTGACCGAAAGACGCCCCAGCGGCTTGCCCCCGTTTGGATGGCCTTGCCCCTGTTGTTCCTTTTTGGATGCGGTGAAGGACCGCAGACAGAAGAAGGAGGTGCTGATGACGCTCCCCAAGTGGAGATGGATGCGGAGGGAATGATGCCCGCCCGCCGCCAAAAGGCCTTCAAAAAGATTTTCCACGCCGTCCCCTCTCCCATTGAGACGGCTTTGCTGCTCGAGCGGAGTGGGATTCGATTCGATTCTGGTGCCCTCAATCCGATTGACAAGGCGATGGGCTATTCAACGACAGCGTCCCAAGCGGTCAACCTCGGCATCTATGCCGGTGACTTGAGCTACAGCGTCATTTTCAATCAGAACCAGCAATCGGTTGATTACCTGAATACCTGCCGGCGGCTTTGTGATGGATTGGGAGTGGGCGATCTTATTGATGGCGACCTCATCGAGCGTGCAAACAGCAATCGCGATGTGCGAGACTCACTCGTGCAAATCGTGACGGAGACTTTCTATGACCTCAACGCCCGCTTCCGCGAGAACGGCATGGAGGAAGTGAGTGGCCTCATGGCCGCTGGCGGATGGATTGAAGGTGTCTATCTCGGCACGCGCAACCTCTCCTCTTCTACTGAAGATTTGAAGCTGCGCATTGCGGAGCAGAAGATGACGCTGGACAACCTGATTGGTTTGATTGAAAGCTATCCGCCGACCGATGCGCTGACCCGCATGAAGCGAGTGCTCAGCAGACTGGAGACGGTTTACGCCAATGTGAAAATCACCTACAACGAGGCAGCAGCCAATGCCGCAGAGGATGGAACGGTGGTCATCAGCGGCGGTCCTGATGTACAATTCGACGATGCCGCTTTGGAAGAAATCGCCAACGCCGTCGCCAAGATTCGTAACCTCTACGCCCAATGAACGTATCGTCCAACGCCATGACTGCGATCAAGACATTCTCCCTCGCGGCATTTTCCATCCTGATGGTGCTTTTCGGCGCCTTCGAAGCGGATGCCCAATGCCGGACTTTCACGAAGAAGCGCTGCCTTCCCCAATTGGAGGACTACGTGCAAAACGACAACTACAACACGGCCGTTCTCATCCCTGGGGACGAGGCGGAGCTCGAGCTTACCTTTTTTGGTGACCGCGCCTATCGGCTGTTGGTTTGTGGTCACCCTGTTTTGGGGGATTTGACCTTCCAAGTGCTGGACAGCCGTGGCAACGGCATTTATGACAGCACCGACAAGCAGAACAACCACTTCGATTTTCGCGTGGCCAATACACAACAGATGACCGTGCGCGTTCAAGTGCCTGCATCTGAAGCGGTCATTGAACACGAAGGTTGTGTGAGCATCATGGTCGGCTCCAAGGGCTGACCGCGTTCACGCTTGACATTTTTCGCCCGATCGGTTATTCCGGTCGGGCGTTATTTTTTTGGATGGGGTGATCAACTGAGGAAGGCCTCCACGTGGTTGGAAAAAGCGTCGGGTTGTTCCGCGTGGAGCCAATGGCCTGCCTCAATGCCCTTGGATTCCAGCTGCGGGAAGTGCTGCTTGAGGGCGTCCAGTCCGCGGCCAACGACGTAGTCACTGCGCGTTCCATAAAGGGCAAGACAGGGTCGTTCTAAGGTGCCCAAAGGAAGAAAGGCGGTCATGTCTGCGAGGTGACGTCGAAGAACCGGAAGGTTGTAACGAAAGGCGAAGCGGTTCGGCGCCGCTCTGTGCAATCCTTTGAGGAGGAATTGTCGCACCCCCGGTTCTTTGATGGATTGAGCCAATGCTGAGTCGACGTCTTGTCTCTGTCTCTTATACACATCTCCGAGCCCACGAGACTTCACGGAATC
>CAXHAW010000041.1:0-9397 GCA_964014525.1 uncultured bacterium | reverse complement strand
AGGCCACTACGTTCCTCGCAAACAGATGATTGAAGAGCATCTCGGCTGGTTGGAACTCTACCTCGATTAAGGCACCTCGAGGACCAAAAGCGCGCCACAGGCGGTCACGGAAATTGACCCTTGTGGTGCGCGCCACTCACAGCCCGAAAGGACCCCTTACCTTTGCGTCTAAGTGTGGCGCAGCGCATCGATGTTCCGCCACCGTTCAGAATTGAATCCTTCCCATTTGTCCGATTTCCATTCGCTCGGATTGAGCGAACCCCTCATGCGTGCCCTCGAGCCCCTCGGCTACGAGACCCCCACGCCCATTCAAGCACAAGCCATCCCATACGTCCTCGATGGGCGAGATGTACTTGGTGTCGCCCAGACGGGCACAGGCAAGACTGCCGCGTTCTCGCTTCCCATGTTGCACCGACTTGGCAATCAGCCCCCGCGCGAAAACCGAAGGGCCATACGCGCACTTATCCTGAGTCCCACGCGAGAACTGTCTGCACAGATTGGAGACAGCATAAGGGAATACAGCCAGCATCAGAAAATCTACCACACCGTCATCTTCGGTGGTGTGTCCCAAGGAAAACAGGTGGCCGCACTGCAACGGGGCGTAGACATCGTGGTCGCCACCCCAGGTCGCCTGCTCGACCTCATCAACCAAGGTCACATCAACCTCAGGTCTCTCGAATACTTTGTTTTGGATGAGGCAGACACCATGCTCGACATGGGCTTCATCCACGACATCAGAAAGGTGATTCAACTGTTGCCCCCGAAGCGACAGTCTCTGTTCTTTTCTGCGACCATGCCGCAGAACATTCAAGAACTGGCAGACACCATTTTGATCGACCCCGTTACAGTCGAAGTCGAGAGGCGCAGCTCCGCAGCTGAAACCGTGGAACAAAAGGTCTTTTTTGTTCGGCAGGCAGAAAAAAAGCACCTCCTCGTGGATGTGCTGACCGCCCCGAATGTCACGAGCGCTCTGGTGTTTACGCGAACGAAATACGGCGCAGATAAACTTGTGCGACACCTCAGAAAGCAGGGCGTGAGGAGTGAGGCCATCCACGGCAACAAATCGCAGCCCCAGCGTGAAAAGGCGATGAAAGCGTTCAAGCGAGGTGATCTGGGTGTACTCGTCGCCACAGACATTGCTGCTAGGGGCATCGACGTCGACGACCTGAGTCACGTCATCAACTTCGAAATCCCAAACATTCCGGAAACCTACGTTCACAGAATTGGACGCACGGGGCGCGCAGGTGCTGACGGCATTGCCATTTCGTTTTGCAATGAAGAGGACGAGCGAACCTATCTGCGCGACATCCAACGCCTCATCCGTAAAGAGGTTCCCTTGGACACAGATCAAGACTACCACAACCCTCTTCCCCCCATCCCCCTTGACTCTGGCCAAAGCGGAGGAGGCAGCGGAGGAGGCCGAAGCAAAAACGGGCAACGAAAAGGTGGACGTCCGAATCGAGGTTCTGGCAATGGCGGTCGGCGCCGAGGGCCCGGAGGTGGCCCCAATGGTCGCCATGGACAAGGTGGTGGCGGGGGAAAAAACCGCCGCAAGAACCGCTCTGGATCTGGCCAATCAGGCGGCTCCAGCAATTGATCTAGAGGCCTGCCCTCTAGATTTGATGTCGTGAACCGACGCTTTCCGATTCTCAAATGGTTGCCGGGCTATGGCAAGCAAGACCTGGCTGGAGATGTGCCTGCGGGTCTAACTGTGGGGGTCATGCTGGTTCCACAGGGGATGGCCTATGCGCTGGTTGCTGGGCTTCCTGTTGAGTATGGCCTCTATGCGGCCCTGGTCCCACCTGTAATCTATGCATTGCTGGGCACCTCGCGATCCCTAGCTGTCGGCCCTGTCGCAATGGACTCCTTGCTTGTGGCCTCGGGATTGGCGGGAATGGCCTTGGTTGGGTCGGAGCGATACATTGAATTGGCCCTGCTCCTCGCCATGATGATGGGCCTGATTCAATTCACCCTCGGCGCATTTCGCATGGGGTTCCTCGCCGACTTCCTCTCTCGCCCTGTCATCAGCGGATTTACCAGTGCCGCGGCCCTGGTGATCGGTCTGAACCAGCTGACCAATCTGCTCGGCATCCCCATTGTTCGGTCGGCCAAACTCCACGAATTATTGAGCAGCATCTGGAGCGAAATTCTGGGCTTGGACCTGCCTACGCTCGGCATCAGCGGATTCTCCATTCTCACGCTGTTGGTTCTGCGGCGTGTCGACTCTCGGATTCCTGGCACCCTTGTGGTGGTCTTGCTCGGTACCCTTGCAGCAGCATCTGGATTGGTGGCCACACAAACCGTGGGGGCCCTCCCCTCTGGCCTTCCTCATTTTCATCCTCCAAACCTTGCTTTGGAGGATATTCGAGACCTGTTTCCCATCGCCGCTACCCTGGCCCTCATCTCCTTCATGGAAGCCTTTGGCGTGGCCAAATCAATAGCCCAGAAGCGACGGGATCACGAGGTCGATGCCAATCAAGAGTTGCGCGCCATCGGAGCCGCCAACGCCATCGGGTCCTTCTTCGGCGCATACCCAACCACTGGCGGCTTCTCCCGAACGGCCGTCAACGAGCGCGCAGGAGCCCAAACACCATTCAGCGGCCTGATTGCTGCCGGAGTGGTGGCCTTGGCACTGACTTTTCTTACTCCCTTTTTCCAGCACCTGCCCAAAGCTGTCCTGGGCGCCATCATCGTTGTCGCAGTGGGTGGTCTGCTGGACGTCGGCTATTTCCGAAAGCTTTGGGCTGCGCACCGAGATGAGGCCGTGCTTTTGGCCATCACGTTCTTTCTCACGGCCTTTGCTGGCATGGTGACGGGCATCGCATGTGGCGTGGCTTTCAGTCTTGTGCTCACCCTTCGCAGAACATCGCGGCCCCATGCAGCAGAACTCGGCCAAATTGGGAATGTCTATCGCAACCTAAATCGCTTTCCCAGTGCCCAAAAAACACCCGGTGAGCTGATTCTGCGCTACGATGGCCCACTGAACTACGCGAGCCAATCTCATTTTAAGGACTTCGTCCTGAATCGAATCGACATTCGGGAAATTGAGGGGGACAGCATCCAGCGAATCGTGCTGAGCGCAAAGTCCATCCCCTATCTCGACGCCTCTGCCACGGCCATGCTCGAGGACCTGATTACAGGGTTCGAAAACAAAGGCATCGCCCTTCACTGGGCTGGCACCATCGGCCCCGTAAGGGACGAACTCAAAAAATCGGGGCTGATGGATCGAATTGGCAGACACCATTTCCACGCCGAAGTCGCCCATGCCATGGGGGAAACGAGTGATGATGGACAAGACATCGCTACTCAATCCTTTGGCCTGGAGACGGACTAATTCCTTCTTCCGAAATTTGCCCTGAATGAAAGTCGAACAGATCTATACCGGATGCCTTGCCCAAGGTGCGTATTACATCGAATGCGGTGATGAAGCCGTGGTCATCGACCCATTGCGCGAGATACAGCCCTATTTGGACCGCGCCAATGCCGGGGGAAAGAAGATCAAGTACATCTTCGAGACGCATTTCCACGCCGACTTTGTCTCTGGTCATGTGACCCTCGCCGAAAAAACAGGTGCCCCCATTGTCTTTGGGCCCAACGCCAACACCAGTTTCGACGCCCACATCGCCACCGATGGCGAAGTCTTCCAGATGGGCAACGTAACCATTGAGGTCCTTCACACCCCCGGTCACACGATGGAGTCCACGACCTATCTGCTCAGGGACCAAGAAGGAAAGCCGCACGCGATATTCACAGGAGACACGCTGTTCTTGGGAGACGTAGGACGACCCGACCTCGCCCAAAAGGGGGCTGACATGACCCAAGAGGACCTCGCCGGCATCTTATTTGACAGCCTGCGCCACAAAATCATGACCCTGCCCGACAACGTCATCGTCTACCCTGGCCACGGCGCAGGCTCCGCTTGCGGCAAGAACATGAGCAGCGAGACTGTGGGCTCCTTGGGCGACCAAAAGGCCAACAACTATGCGCTGCGGGCCGACATGACCAAATCAGAATTTGTCGCGGAGGTGACGGATGGACTGCTTCCTCCCCCAGCCTACTTCCCCCCCAACGTCAAACTCAATAAAGAAGGGTCTGCGCCCATTGACCGTGTTCTCGAGCAAGGCACGCGTGCGCTCTCCCCTGAAGCCTTCGAGACAGCGGCCAATGAAACAGGCGCGCTCATTCTCGACGTCAGGGACAAAGCCGCCTTCATCGGCGCGCATGTTCCCCGCAGCATCTTCATCGGCCTCGATGGCAACTTTGCACCTTGGGTCGGCACCATGATTGTCGACACAGCGCAGCCCATCCTCCTGGTGTGCGAATCAGACCTCGTGACCGAAGCCGTGACCCGTTTGACCCGAGTCGGATTCGATCACGTTCTCGGCTTCCTTGAGGGAGGGGTCAGCGCATGGCGCAACGGAGGCAGAGAAGTGGACCACATCACCTCAGTGACGGCCGAAGAATTCTCGGGGCGCATGCAAAAGGGCGACCCAAAAGTGATCGACGTTCGCAAGCCAGGAGAATTTGCCTCTGAGCATGTAATGGATGCGGAGTCCGTTCCGCTCGCTGCTCTCAACGACCATTTGGCGGAGATCCCGAAAGACACGCCGTTTTTCTTGCACTGTAAATCAGGCTACCGGTCCCTCATCGCCAGCAGCATTCTGAAGGCACGTGGATACCACAATGGCATCGACGTCCTCGGTGGCTTCGACGCCATCCAAAAGACAGACACACCGATGAGCGATTGGGTGTGTCCCTCAACCCTTTGAGGATTGGGTCAATCCAACTCAATGCTCTAGTTTTACGCCCCCTCGGAGACGTCCGGGTGTCACACCCAGGTGGCGAAATTGGTAGACGCGCAGTCTTCAGGTGGCTGTGCCTTCGGGCGTGCGGGTTCGAGTCCCGCTCTGGGTACTGTTAGACCGCTCCTCAAATGAGGAGCGGTTTTTTTTCGGCCGAAAGTTCAAATTCAGGTGTACACCACCCCCGCGGCTACCGTGAGACGGGTGCCAGGATCGACAAGGATGAAGGACCCCGTGGCGCGGTTGCGGCGGTAGTCGTCCACAAGCATGGGTGATGCGGTGCGAATGCGAACCCGTGCAATGTCGTTCATGCCGATCTCCAGGTCGTCCTCCTTGCGATGCAAGGTGTTGATGTCCAGCTTGTAGACCACTTCTTTGACGACGGCTTTCGCTTCCCGCGAAGTGTGGCGCAGTTCAAATCGGGCCCCGGGACGCATCGGCTGTTCAGAAAGCCAACAGATTCGGGCATCGATATCCTGCATGCTTTCCGGTTGGTTGTTCTCGCGAACCAGCATGTCACCGCGACTGAGGTCAATGTCGTCCGCGAGCGTCATGACAACACTCTGTGGCGGAAAGGCCTTGTCGACTTGGGTGTCCCCGATGGCGATGGTCGTGACCTTGCTGCTCAAGCCACTTGGCAAAGCGACCACCTCATCGCCCACCTTGAACACCCCGCCTGCCACGCGGCCCGCGTAACCGCGGAAGTCCCGGTCCGCATCTGTTTGGGGCCGGATCACATACTGAACTGGAAAGCGACAGTCTTGCAGATTTCGGTCCGCTGCCACATGCACGTGCTCGAGGTGGTGCAGAAGCGTCGACCCTTCATACCAACCCGTATTTTCCGATCGGTCTACAACGTTGTCTCCTTGAAGCGCGCTGATGGGGATGAACTTGATGTCTGGAATGTCGAGGCGACTGGAAAAGCTTCGGAAGGCGTCCACAATCTCGTTGTAGCGGTCCTCGCTCCAATCGACAAGGTCCATCTTGTTCACGCAGACCACCATGTGCTTGATGCCCAAGAGGTGAGTAATGAAACTGTGGCGATGGGTTTGCTCGAGGAGCCCAGCCCGCGCGTCCACGAGGATGATGGCCAGGTCGGCCGTCGAGGCGCCCGTCACCATGTTTCGGGTGTACTGGATGTGCCCCGGCGCATCGGCGATGATGAATTTGCGCTCCGGTGTGGCGAAGTAGCGATACGCCACGTCGATGGTGATGCCTTGCTCTCGTTCGGCGCGCAGGCCGTCGGTGAGCAGAGACAAATCGGCGCCGTCCGTGCCGCGCTGAACAGAGGCCTGCTCGATGGATTCGAGTTGGTCCTCAAAAATGGTCTTGCTGTCGTACAAGAGGCGCCCGATCAACGTGCTCTTGCCGTCGTCGACGCTGCCTGCCGTGATGAAGCGAAGGAGTCCTTGTGCCATTGCTGCTTTGCTTTTCCTTGTGCTCAGAAGTAACCTTCCTTCTTGCGGTCCTCCATGGCCGACTGGCTGCGCTTGTCGTCCATGCGTCCACCGCGTTCCGTCTTGCGGGCCGCTGCCACCTCGCCGATGATTTTTTCGAGTGTATCCGCATCACTCTCGACCGCCCCTGTGATGGTCAAGTCGCCCAGCGTACGAAAGCGGACCTGCAAGGTCTCTGGCTTTTCCTCTGGGCGCAGATTCAGGTACTCGCTGTGTGCCAAGATCTGACCGTTGCGTCGCAACACCTCACGCTCGTGAGCGAAGTACAGGCTGGGGATGGCGATGTTTTCCCTCAAGATGTAGTTCCAGATGTCCAACTCGGTCCAATTGTTCAACGGAAAGACGCGAAAGTGTTCACCTGGCTGATGCTTGCCGTTGTATAGGTCCCACAACTCCGGACGCTGGTTCTTCGGGTCCCATTGGCTGAAATCATCACGGTGGCTGAAGAAGCGCTCCTTGGCCCTCGCTTTCTCTTCGTCTCGACGGGCACCACCACAGCAAGCGTCGAATTGGTGGGCCTCGATGGTGTTGATGAGGGTGGGCGTCTGGATGCGGTTCCGTGAAGCATTGAACCCGCTCTCCTCGGTCACTTCACCGCGGTCGATGAGGTCTTGGACACTCCCCACGATGAGCTGCACGCCGAGGTCTTCAACGAGGTCGTCGCGAAACTGCATGGTCTCCGGGAAATTGTGGCCCGTGTCGATGTGCACCAACGGCATCGGAATGCGCGCAGGCGCGAATGCCTTCCGGGCAAGATGGGTCACGCAGATGCTGTCCTTTCCTCCACTGAAGAGGATGGCGGGACGTTCGAACTGGGCCGCCACTTCGCGCAGCACGTAGATGCCTTCCGCCTCGAGTTCGTCGAGATGACTCAGGTTGTAATCGCTCATTGTCCGTCTTCTTTTCTGCCCAGACTGCCGTATCGGAACCAAGTCCGTTCATGGTAGTAGTACAGCACCATCTTCAACGCACTTTCCACAACTGCAATGCCGCTGGCCGCCTTGATGTCACCAAATACTGCGTAGGTGATTGCGAATGTGGTGCCCGACGCAATGACGCGCCAGGTGATGGTCTTCGCGAGGTGACGTTTGCGAGAGAGCTTCTGGTCCATGGTTCAATTCAATCCTGCAAAAGTCCGAATTCGGGCGACGCCCTCTTCCACACTGATTTCCGTGGTGTCAAGGTTGAGGTAATCCGACTCCGGCGCTCCGTACTCCCCTGAATGAAAGTGTTCCCGCCCCCTGACCTCTGAGGTGTGAACAAACACCTCACGCACCCTCGCCCGTTGCTTGAACTCCTCTCTCAACCACCGAAAGGGCGCCACCACTGCCACAATGGCCACCTGGCCTTGCCGACTCAAATACAACGCGATGTCCTGGGCACGGCGGATGTTGGCCTCCCGACCTTCAGGACTGTAATCCGCATTGGCCGTCAGGGTCCGGAGGTCATCTCCGTCGACCATGAAGGTGGACGTGCCTTTCGCCTTCAGGTCTTCAAGCAAGGCCCGCCCCAACGTGGACTTGCCCGCTCCGGGCTGTCCAGTGATCCAAATGATGGGCTGCTCCTCATCCATGGCGTGAATTTACAACCTTCAGTAAGGATGGCGCCAACCCTATTGTCTTTGGTCTGACCTCCTATTCAAAATTAAATATTTTTTTAATTCATTGAAAAACAAATACTTAAGATCCCATTCCGGTTTTTTTCGTCAAAACTGTAACCCCGAGAGGCCCACTCCGGTATAGGAAATGGTTTTGGTTACAGCCGCTCCCGAAAGGGAACAGGCGATTTGGTGAAACGAAGGGGTCCTCGAACGCGAGGACCCTTTCCATTTTCAGCCCTTTCCTAACCACATTCAATGTGAGGGGGTTGACTTGCCCCTTCCTGTTTTGCCGAAGCGCACAAACATGTGAATCCAGATGGACCGACTCAGCCGCTGCAATGGTGGCAGCAGAATGAGGAGGGTCGCAATGCCCGAAAAGAGAAAGGTCTCCGGTTGTTCGAGGAATCCAGTGAAACGGATCCAACCCAGCTTTCCGAAGGTCATGAGGGCGACCAAGACTGCGACCCACAGGGCGACCGTCAGGCCATAGCTCACGTAAGCCGCTCCAAAATAAAACCCGGGCTCCCGCAAGAAATCCGCCTTGCACATCGGGCAGGCTGGTACCGACTCATTGACCGTGCGCAGGCGATACGGATTGCGAACCCTGAAAAGCCGACCCTCGCGGCAAGCCGGACAGCGATTGCCGAGAATGCTGGACAAAAGGGACCGCGGCGGTTTCACTCCCGAAAATTACAGAACACGCGCAAGGGATGGGGACACCAAGGTCACCCCTCCAGCTGTTGCAAGGTCACCATGCCATGGTACGCACCTTCGGCAACCATCAGCTCATCATGGGTCCCCGACTCCACCACTTTCCCGGCAGAC
Organism: uncultured bacterium; assembly: GCA_964014525.1. Taxonomy (GTDB): domain Bacteria; phylum Bacteroidota; class Bacteroidia; order Flavobacteriales_D; family Sanyastnellaceae; genus UBA8752. The sequence continues at coordinate 713 of CAXHAW010000041.1, read as the reverse complement.
ATGACCACAATGCGGTCAGCCCTTCGAACCGTGGACAATCGATGGGCGATGACCAGCGCTGTTCGCCCCTCCATCACCCGTTCAATGGCCTCTTGAACAAGGCGCTCGCCCTCGGCATCCAGTGCACTGGTCGCTTCGTCAAGTACCAGAATTGGAGGGTCGTGATACAGGGCTCGAGCAATGGCCAAACGCTGACGCTGTCCACCTGAGAGTCGACCCCCACCATCACCGATGGACGTGGCCATTCCGTGAGGCAGTTCCCGAATAAACGGCGAGGCATTGGCCACGTTAGCCACTTCTAAAACTCTAGATGCATCCAAATCGGGATCAAAAAGCGCGATGTTCGCCTCGACCGAATCGTTGAACAAGAGAGGGTCTTGCGTTACAAAACCAATGTGACGCCTGAGGTCTCCACTGGCCAGCACCCGCAGATCAACCCCGTCGACGTCTACCCTTCCCGAGGTCGGATCGTACAAACGAAGCAGCATTCTGGCCACCGTGGTCTTCCCACTGCCGGAAGCCCCAACGAGCGCCACCGTCTCCCCCTTGGCCAAGGTCAACGAAAACCCATCCAAAGCCGGTGACGCAGCGTTCTCGTATGTAAAACCAACACCAGAGAACCGGATGTTTTGCTCAAAGCGAAACGCTGCTGGCTCCAGCGGCTCGGCCACCCGCAACTCTGCCTTTAAGACCTCGTCCAGACGGTCCAAGGA
>CAXHAW010000040.1:0-9531 GCA_964014525.1 uncultured bacterium | reverse complement strand
AGATGTGTATAAGAGACAGGTCCAGGACGCCGGTGGTCTCAGTTCCCCGCTTTCGACAGCGGTGTCGAATACGGAAAGGTGTTGATGGAATACACCCTCAAGTGTTTTGAGGATGGTACGGCGGGAAATTTGGGCTACGCCTGCGGTGAGTGGGACTACCTCAGCTACACCTACCTCTTTGACCACACGGGGTTGTTGGACAGCACGGCGCTGGAACACCCCCTGCGTTTGTTGGCCGATGCGCCATTCGACAGCGCGGAGCTTGTGCCTTACGTGGATGGTGTGCAGGACTCTGTGTGGTTGTCTGCCGCCCAATATTTGGTGGATGCCGTGGCGGAGGAAACGGTGGTCCAGCCCGGTGAGGGTGGAACAGCAGGAGAATTGTTCTCGCCAGCAGCTTCGAGGCGCGTCCAATACATGTGGACCGCTGAAGAATTGGCCCCGCTCGGTGGCGGCGTCATCGACAGGCTGGTTGTCCCCATGTTCGCTGGTGCGGCTGAAGCGCGACGCATGGACCTGAAGTGGGGGTTGACGTCGGATTCTGTCTTGACCGAGTTCAAAACCCTCAGTCACATCGGTTACCAATACGGTCTGTCCCCTTGGCAATTCGACGACAGCTTGTCCCTGCGGATTTCTCCCCCAATCCAGTGGGACGGGGAGAGCAATTTGGTGTTGGAGTTCGCGCTGGACGATGTGGATGTCGCGATGGACGGCATTCAGGATGGATGGGTGATGATGGACAATACCGAGCATCTGGGTTGGGCATCTGATGACCAAAACGGAGAGGTCGTTTTCACCGCCCCGGATCGCGTGGCGCTCGACGTGGACAATCTGGGGGGGCTGTCCCAAGAGATCACAATCGAGTGCTGGGTGTTTGGCGACCCCGATGCTCAACCGCAGAATGGCACTTTATTCGAAGGCCTCAACGAAGACAACCAGCGCGTCGTGAATGTCCACCTGCCTTGGAGCAACGGCCGCGTCTATTGGGACTGCGGTTGGGATGGTGGTTACGACCGCATCGATGCACAGGCTGCAACAGAGGATTACGAGGGGCAGTGGAACCACTGGGCCTTCGTCAAGAATGCCGAAACAGGGGTGATGGAGATGTACCTCAATGGACAGCTCTTCCATTCGGGCACAAACAAAGACAACCCCATCGAGGGCATCGTTCGGATGAACCTCGGTTGCTCGGGGACGGGAACCAACCACTACAATGGCAGGGTGGATGATTTCCGCATATGGGGAGCCGCTTTGGATGGAGAAACCATTGCAGAGTGGATGCACCGGGAGCCCAATGGCACACACCCATATCAGGACGCCTTGCTGGTCGACTATCGATTTGATGGGGCGAATGGATCAGAGGAGTTCAACCATGCCGGTGGAATCGCGGGTGACCACCATGGCACCACATTGCGACGTGAGACACCCGGCCGAGAGCGTTTCAAGGGCGGTGAACAGGCGCTGCGCCCGCACATCGGTTTTGGTCGAGGAGAATACCTAGAGCTGGTGGCCGATGGGGCCATTCTCGACCTGCGGCCTGTTGCGCCAATGAGCCTTTCCACATGGGAGGTGCAGGACAATGGTGTGGAGATGATAGACTTGACCTACCACTACAGTCCGGAGCAAACAGTGACCACCAACCTGATGGGAGACACAGTTGCTGCGCACCCCGTTCCCGGAGCGGTGACGGAGTTGGTTAACGACACCTTGGACTTTTTCGGTGTGCCATTCGAGGTTGTAGACCGCTATGAGCTCTATCGGTATATCACACCTTACGGAATCGGCCTTGATCTGGGCGAAGACGGTTGGAGCTGGTGGTACGATGTCACAGACTACATGCACCTCTTAAGAGACAGTGTGCAGCTCGAAGCGGGCAATTGGCAGGAGCTCCTCGATTTGAAGTTCCATTTCATTGAAGGGGAGCCAGCGAGAGAGGTGCTTGGCATGGAGGCGTTTTGGAAGGGCCAATACGGGTTGTCCAACTTCGACCAGAATGTGGTCGCCTATGAATACACGCCTTCAGAAGGAGAGGAGATGTGGCGGCTGAAGACCCGGGCGTCCGGTCATGGCTTTGGCAGCGGCAACAACTGTGCTGAATTCTGCTACAATACCCACCTCGTCAAGGTCAATGGGCAGCAGCATTGGTCGTGGGAGATCATGCAGGAGTGTGCGGACAATCCGCTTTTCCCCCAAGGCGGAACCTGGATTTATGACCGGGCGGGTTGGTGTCCAGGTGCGCCCACCGAGACCCGAGACATGGAGTTGACACCACATGTGACCGGAAACGAGAGTTTCACTGTGGATTACGACATCGACTACGACCCCGATGGGAACTATCGGTTTGAAGGGCAAATCGTGGCATACGGACCGGCGAACCATGAATTGGACGCAGAACTGGTGGAGGTCTTGGCACCGAGCGGTGTCAAAATCGCGTCGAGGACCAATCCAATCTGCGACAGGCCCCAGGTTCTGCTCCGGAACAGCGGAAGCACCCCGTTGACCTCCTGCACAATCACCTTTGGTCTGCCGGACAACCTTCAGTCCTTCACGTGGACAGGTGAGCTCGGTTTTCTCGAAGAGGAAGTCGTTGAGCTTGTGGCGTTGGATGAGGGCTTGTGGGTGGGAGGTGAAGAGGAGGAACTCACCTTCGTAGCCCGTGTTTCGGCGCCCAACGGAGAAATCGACGAGGCAGGGTGGAACGATGAAGTGAACAGCGCATTTCGCCGTCCACCCACCTACACTTACTTAGATGATCCAGATGATGAAGACGACAATCGGTTGATTGTCTTTGTCAAGACCAATTCGGCGCCTTGGGAAAACAGTGCGAAGCTGACCCATCAGGATGGCACTGTTTACTTCGAGCGGACCTATCCTGAAGCCAACACCCAGTACCGCGACACAGTATACCTGAATGCGGGATGTTACACATTTGAATTTCTGGATGCCGATGACGATGGCATTGGGTTTTGGGCAAACGACGACGGCAATGGTTTTGTCCGTTTGAGAAAGGCGGGGGGAAATTTTGTCACTTTCGAACCCGATTTCGGAAAGTCCATCTTGCACAACTTCCATTTCGAGACCAACCTCGTCAACTCCATTGAGGAGCCGTTGCTGGGGTCTGCTGTCGTGCAGGTTTTTCCCAATCCGGTCCGGGACATTCTGACCTTCACCGTCGAGGGTTGGTCTGGTGAATTCAATTGGTCTCTACATGATGGGGCTGGCCGAGAGGTCAACCGTGGATCTGGACGGTCCCGAGCCGGCGCCCGTTTCGAGGGCAGGATACCATTGGGTGATCTTCCCGGAGGCGTTCATTTGCTGGTTTTGCAATGCGGCAACCATTGCGTGAGGAGGAGGGTGGTGGTGTTTTGACGGAGCAAGTTGAGGAAAAATCAATTTTTGAACGTTGCCCCCCTATTTTTTTGGGGGTGTTGATGGTTTTTTAATCATTTTATTGGGGGGAGCCCCCTTTTTTGAGAGGTCGGCAGTCTATTTTTGATGTAGAACGGAACCAACATGTCCACTTATCGCATCACCGCCATCGAGGACGTCCTCGAAAGAGCGCCCAAAGTCCTCGAGACCCCCTCTCGTAAAATCTCTGAGTATTATGGTGATCACGCCTTCACCCTCAGCGCCATGCGTGAGTACCTCACAGAGGAGGCTTATGATCACGTCGTATCGGCTAGCCAGGACGGAATCCGCATCGAGAGGAAGATTGCCGACCAGGTGGCCAGTTCGCTCAAGGAGTGGAGCATGGCGCGCGGTGCGACGCATTACACGCACTGGTTTCAGCCGCTGACTGGCAGCACAGCGGAAAAGCACGACAGCTTCATTCAGCCAGATGGCCGTGGTGGGGCCATCGAGCGATTCGATGGCAGTCTGCTCGTGCAGCAGGAGCCTGATGCATCCAGTTTTCCAAACGGTGGCATCCGGTCCACCTTCGAAGCCCGAGGATACACCCTCTGGGATCCCACCAGTGCGCCGTTTATCATGGGCACGACGCTGTGCATCCCTACGATTTTCATCGCTTACACCGGGCAGTCTCTCGACAATAAGGCGCCGCTTCTCAAGGCCCTCACAGCCGTGGACAAGGCCTCCACAGCTGTGTGCCAATACTTTGACAAAAGTGTGACCAAGGTGATCGCCACCTTGGGATGGGAGCAGGAATACTTTTTGGTCGACAAGGCGCTTTACAACGCACGTCCTGACCTCAGCCAGAGTGGCCGCGCCCTTCTCGGTGCCGCGCCCGCCAAAGGGCAGCAGTTGGATGACAATTACTTCGGCAGCATTCCGCCCCGTGTCATGGCCTTCATGCAGGACTTCGAGTGCGAGGCTCACAAGGTGGGGATTCCGGTTACCACGCGTCACAATGAGGTGGCGCCGAATCAGTTCGAGGTGGCGCCTGTCTTTGAGGAGGCCAACTTGGCCAACGACCACAACCTGCTGTTGATGGAGTTGCTTGAAACGGTTTCGCTCCGTCATGACTTCCGCGTGCTCGTGCACGAGAAGCCATTTGCAGGCCTCAATGGCTCTGGCAAGCACAACAATTGGTCCCTCGGCACCAACACAGGTGTCAACCTGCTCAAGCCGGGCACCAATCCGAAGACCAACCTTCGGTTTCTCACCTTCTTCGTCAACACGATTGCTGCCATTCATCGCCATGCAGATGTGCTTCGAGCAGCCATTGCCAGTGCTGGAAATGACCACCGTCTCGGTGCCAATGAGGCGCCACCGGCCATCATCAGCGCATTCATTGGTACCCAACTGACTGAATTGCTTGATGCGATTGAAGAGAACGTGACTGCTGGAAAAATGAGTCCGGACGAAAAGACAGCTGTCAAGTTGGAAATCGGTCGAATTCCTGAGGTGTTGCTCGACAATACCGACCGCAACCGGACGTCACCATTTGCTTTCACAGGCAACAAGTTTGAGTTCCGAGCGGTGGGAAGTACGGCCAATTGCGCCGTTCCAATGACCGTTTTGAACACCATTATGGCCGATCAGCTCAACATGTTCAAAGTGGCAGTCGACGCTCGAATTGATGCGGGCGATAAGAAAGACGAGGCGCTCCTCAAGGAGATTCAAAAGCTGATTAAGGAGAGCAAGTCCATTCGGTTTGAGGGCAATGGTTATGGTCAGGAGTGGGTCGATGAGGCAGCCAAGCGTGGCTTGAGTAATCTGCTTGATACACCCAGCGCGCTTGCTGTTTGGGACCGCAAAGAGGTGGTTGCTCTGTTTGATGGAATGGGGGTCCTTTCCACAGAGGAAATTGGTGCTCGCAAAGAGGTTGAGTTGGAGAACTACGTGATGAAGCTTCAAATCGAGGCCAGGGTGCTGGGGGATATGGTGACCAATCAAGTTCTACCGGCTGTCATGGACTACCAGGGTGATTTGCTCGCCAACATTCAGGGCTTTATGGATGTCTTCGGCGAAGGCAAATCCGCGGGGATGACCCAAGCCCAAATGGGCATTCTCGAGGAGCTGTCAGCAGGATTGTCCGCCACTTATGCCACATTGGAGGCCTTGCGCTCGGAGCGTTCGACGGTCAATCAAATTGACGGCCTTCCCGCCAAGGCAAAGGGCTATGCCGAAAGGGTGAAGCCATTGATGGAGGAGTTGCGGATCCAAGTGGATCAACTGGAAAAGCTGACCGAGGATGGCCGTTGGCCTTTCCCGAAATTGCGCGAATTGCTCTTTACGCGTTGATCTCATCTGAACAACTGCTGAGAAGGCCTCGGATTCGTGCGTGCGAAGTTCCGGGGCCTTCTTACATTCGCCTGCAAACTTTTTTGGGAATGATGAACCTGCACTTCGCGCGCCCCGCCAGCCTGAGCACCGCGCTCGCCCTAGTTTTCGCTCTGGTCACTCTTCAAGGAGTCGCCCAGAACGACATCACCGCTGATGCGGATGTTGCCTTCGATCGAGGCGGCTATTTTGAAGCGGCCAAGGATTACCAAGCTGCCTATGCCAAGCTCAAGGGAGACTTGGGTGAAAAGGGCCGTGTGTGTTTTCGCATCGGAGAGTGCTATCGCTTGAGTCGGGCGCTTCCCGCAGCTGAAGAGTGGTACAAGCGCGCTGTGGACCTCAAATGGGCCGCAGACAATCCGGAGGTGTTCATGAGCTATGGCATGGTCTTTATGGGTCAGGGAGACTTTGATGACGCAGTCGAGCAGTTTGAGAAGTACAAGAAAAACGGGGGGGACGCTGAACTCGCGAACACCTACATCATGTCCTGCAACGGAGCGGCAGAAAGCCTCATCGTGGGTGACAGCCGTTTTGTGGTGGAGCCCCTTGTGATGGTCAACAGTCCCAGTTTTGATTTTGCGATGGCCTTTTCTGACAAGCGGGGTGAGGAGGTCATTTTTGCCTCCAGCAGGAGCAGCAGCACGGGCAGCGGTGAAGACCCCATTACCGGTGAGAGTTACATGGACCTCTTCAGCGCTGAAGTAGACCGCAAAGGCAAGTGGAGTATACCCGAGCCGCTGGGCAACACGATCAACAGCCCGAGCAATGAAGGCGGCGTGGCCATGGACTCTAAGTTCAAGACCCTCTATTTCACGCGCTGCTTGGTTGACAAGGACAACAACTTCCCTTGTGACATTTACACAGCGACCCGGGCAGGCGGCCGCTGGGGCGCTGCAGAAGAATTGGCCATCCTCGATCGCGAGGCTGGAGACGACAGTTCTCAGGTGGGTCAACCGGCCCTGACGCCAGACGACCAGTACTTGATTTTCATCAGTGACATGCAAGGCGGTCAAGGCGGAAGAGACCTCTGGTACACGCAGTGGAACGATGGTTCTATGGAGTGGGGCGCTCCCACCAACATGGGCCCTGAGATCAACAGTTCATCTGACGAATTCTTCCCACACATCCGAAGCAATGGAGACCTTTATTTCGCGTCCGATCGCCCCGGAGGCATGGGGGGGCTCGATATTTTGAGCGCGACCTGGAAAGGGGATGGAATGAATTTCGAGACGCCTGAATTCATGGAGTATCCAATCAACACAGCGAGTGACGATTTTGCTCTGGTGTATCACCCCAAGGACGACAAAGGCTACCTCTCATCCGATCGCCCAGAAAGCAAGGGCAAGGACGATGTGTTTGCCTTTTCCATGCCACCACTTGAGTTTGCCTATGTGCCCTACGTCTATGACTACGACACCGGTATGCCCATCGTGGGAGCCAATGTCGCGGTGACCAGCAGTGATGGAGACAGTGTGACGGCCACGACAGACGACGAAGGCGGCGCAGAGGATGGACGCTGGACCATCAGCGCTGAGAGCACCTACTCAGTGGATATTTCGATGGAAGGCTATATCAGCGCCGGAGATCAGTTTAGCACGTTGGGCCTTTCCAAGTCCACCAACTTCGTCAAGGAGTATCTGCTCAAGGAGGTGGTCACCAACGAGGATTACCCGATGCCGCTCGTGCAGTATGTATTTGATGCAGCGGATTTGGTGGTCAGCGCTGAGACAAACTCAAAGGACAGTTTGGATTACTTGGTCGACCTCTTGGAGCGCAATCCAACATTCGTCATCTCCCTCGAGGCTCACACGGACACGCGCGGCGGAGACGGTTACAACGAGGAGTTGAGCCAGCGCCGTGCTGAGACCTGCGTGAACTATTTGGTGGAGCGTGGCATTGAACGCCAGCGGCTTCAGTCGCTTGGCCGCGGTGAGAGCATGCCGCTCATAAGCGATGCCGAAATCGCGGCCCTGGCCACAGAGGAAGAGCAGGAGGCCGCGCACCAGATGAACCGACGGACTGTATTCCGGATCACCAGTTTCGACTTCATTCCCGAGTGAGTGAGATGACGCCAGACTCGGCGGTAGAAGACCGGTATGCCCGGCGTGGAGTCTCGTCTGGCAAAGAGGAGGTGCATGCCGCCATAGCGGGGATGGACAAAGGGCTGTTCCCCAAGGCGTTTTGCAAAGTTGTTCCCGACGACCTGACAGGAAGCGACGAGCATTGCCTCGTGATGCACGCGGATGGGGCGGGCACCAAGAGTGCCCTTGCTTGGATTTATTGGAAGGAGACGGGAGACCTCTCCGTTTGGAAAGGCATTGCACAAGATGCCTTGGTGATGAACATCGATGACCTTTTGTGCGTGGGGGCCACGGGCCCCATTCTGGTGAGTTCGACCATCGGACGCAACAAGCGGCTGGTTCCGGGTGAGGTGATTTCTGCTTTGATTCAGGGGACAGAGGAGCTCATGGCGGATTGGCGGAACTGGGGGCTCGACGTCAAAGGGACAGGAGGAGAGACTGCGGATCTCGGGGACCTTGTCCGGACAGTCGTGGTGGACTCAACGGTCGTCTGTAGGATGCGCCGGGATGAGGTCATTGACAATGCGCGAATTCAAGCCGGAGATGTCATTGTCGGTTTCGCCAGCGATGGCCAGGCCAACTATGAGCCTTTTTGGAATGGCGGAACGGGGAGCAATGGGCTGACCAGCGCTCGTCACGACATGTTCGGTCCAGGCTGGAGAGACAAGTATCCTGAGTGCTTCGACCCAGGGTTGCCGGCTAATCTGGTCTACACTGGACCGTTCGATGTGACTGATAAAGTAGAGGGTGTGCCGGTGGATGCGGGAAAGCTGGTCCTTTCCCCCACGAGAACCTACGCTCCAGTCATGGTGGATCTGTTCAGGTCTGGCCGAGAAGACCTGCATGGGGTCGTACACTGCAGTGGTGGAGGGCAGACCAAGGTGCTCCACTTTGCAGATGAATCCCTGCACATCGTCAAGGACGATTTATTTGACACCCCGCCGCTTTTCAGTCTCATCCAAGAGCACAGTGGTACATCTTGGCATGAGATGTACAAGGTCTACAACATGGGGCATCGGATGGAGGTCTACACCACGGCAGCCCATGCACCATCCGTTATTGCCGCAGCAGAGCGGCATGGTGTGATGGCTCAGGTCATTGGCCGTGTAGAGGAGCGCATTGGCGTCTCTCCGCGTCTGACCATTCATGGCCCCGCCGGCATCGAACAATACAGCTGACATGGATGGGCTGCTGGATCGATTGGCGGCCTTGGAAGACCGGCACCGCGAGTTGTCACTGCGCATCATTGATCCGGAGGTGATCACCGATTCTGCGGCGCACGCCTCGGCCATGCGGGATTACAGCGAATTGAATACGATCGTGGAGCACATTAACCGATATCGGCAGGCCCAGGTCGGTTTGGTTTCGGCCAGAGAGGACATGAGGAGCGAGGATAAAGAGCTCCGGCAAATGGCAGCCGAGGAGGTCGAACGGCTGGAAGGAGAGTTGGAGCGGTTGACTTCGGAGCTCCAAGAGGTGCTGGTTCCCGACGACCCCAGCGATCGAAGGGATTGCATTCTTGAGGTTCGCGCCGGCACGGGAGGAGACGAGGCTGCACTCTGGGCCGGGGACCTCTTTCGAATGTATACGCGCTACTGCGAGGACAGGGGGTGGAAAATCGAAGGAGTCAGCGCAAGCGAGGGCACGGCAGGTGGATTCAAAGAGGTGGTGGCCAGGATCTCGGGCTGTCTCTTATACACATCTGACG
>CAXHAW010000039.1:0-9786 GCA_964014525.1 uncultured bacterium | reverse complement strand
AAAGGGGGCTTTACCGAGACATGAAGGTCGGTGAACAGGCCATTTATTTCGCTCGGCTCAAGGGCATGGAGCGCGGCCATGCCGTGCGCGAATTGAAAATGTGGTTTGAGCGTCTGGAAGTGGATGGATGGTGGGACAAAAAAGTGTCGGACATTTCCAAAGGGATGGCCCAGAAAATCCAGTTCATCTGCACGGTGGTGCACCAGCCAGAGCTGCTGATTCTGGATGAGCCATTGAGTGGATTTGATCCAATCAATGCCCGAAGAATTGTGGAGGAGGTCCGGTCCCTTGCGGCTTCGGGGACCAGCATTCTATTGTCGACCCACGACATGCCCAGTGTGGAGCGCCTTTGCGATGCTGTTGTCCTCATCGACTGCGGCCGGGTGGTGTTGTCTGGTGGTGCGGATGAGCTCCGAGAAACGGGCTGGGCAGGCGAGCAGGAGGTTGTGTTTCGAGGCGATGACATCGCCTTTGCTAATGCGCTGGGCACCATGGCTCACTTGGATTCCATTCAGTCCGATTCAGTCGAGGGCACGCGAAAGGCCTCCATTCGATTGCGCCATCGAGACCAGCCCAGTCAAGTCCTCCAAGCGCTAAGTGAAGCGGTGGACATCATTGAATTCGTTAAGGTGCGCCCAACCATGGAGTCTCTGTTCATTCAGGCTGTGAGCGGGACTTCTCCAACCGACATCACACCATGAAGGGAAATCTGGTCGGAGCCGTCATTGCCAGAGAGTGGCGGACGCGGGTATTCAAAAAGAGTTTTCTGCTGGGCACCTTGCTCATGCCGTTTCTCGGGGTTGGCTTCGTTGCGCTAACTGTGATGCTTACAAAAGGCACTGAGACTCAAAACTTGGTTCTCGTCGAGGACACACCCGGATTAATTACCCAGTTGGATGCGACCAGCGGTCAATTCGTGCCCCGCTGTCCTGGCTGCTTCCCAGAACGGGACAATCTGCAATACCGCTTTACCCGGGAAGCCCCCGCAGACAGCGTTTGGAAACTGGAGGGCTACACAGCCTTGGTCGAGTTCGATGAATCCGTGCTTCAAAACAAGGCAGGCTATTTGGTTTACGAGACGTCTCCAGGCATGCAGGCGAAGCGAAGGATCGAGCGCGATCTCAGTCATGCGATGGAACACGCTCGGGTCTTGGAGAGCACTGAACTCGATTGGTCAGAATACCAGAGACTCAAATTCGAACTGAACCTCGTGGATCGTGAGGCATTGAAGGCCGGCGAGCGGACCGAGGGAGGCGGAGAGGAGGTACGGGGCTTTGTCGGGTTCATGTTCAGTGCCGTTCTGTTTCTTGTCCTCGCCGTCTATGGAGGGCTCATTCTTCGCAGTGTGGTAGAGGAGAAGTCCAACCGGGTCGTGGAGGTTCTGATAGCCGCTGTCCGACCAGAAGAGCTCCTGCTCGGTAAAGTGGTCGGGATGGGGGCTGTTGCCTTGACCCAGATTATGGCATGGTCTGTCCTTTCGACCGCGGCGTTCACTCTGTTCCAGTTTGTGTTTGACAGTGGCCTGATGCCCGGTAACGGGGCCCATGGTACAGGTGAGGTGCCCGCCGACCTTCTTACGGTCATGGCCGAGAACGAATTCACGCGGATCCTGATTGAGATTAACTGGGTGTTGATGGTCTTTAGCACAGTGGTCTACTTTGTGGGTGGGTATTTGTTGTACGGCAGTCTATATGCCGTGGTTGGGGCCTCCGTTCAATCCGAGCAGGAAGGGCAGGGCATGGTGTTCCCACTGATCATGCCGTTGATGTTTGCCTATTTCTTCGGACTGCAGGCCATTGAAAATCCAGAGATGGCCGCTTTCTCTTGGCTGAGCTGGTTTCCTTTGACTTCCCCCGTCATCATGCTCATCAGGGTGGCCGTGGGTGTGCCGATGTGGGAGCTCGCACTGTCGATAGCGTTGCTCCTCTTGACCGCCAGGTTCATGTTGTGGATGGCGGGACGTGCCTACCGGCATGGGGTGCTCGCCGGTGACTCCGTGTCAGGTTGGAAGCTGTTACTGCAATGGGTTCGCGGGAATGGAGGTTGACGCCTTCCATCGTATAGCCGCAGTGGATTGCGGCACAAACACCTTTACGCTGCACGTTGCTGAACTTGATTCGAAAGGATGGCAATCTGTATTTCGACAGCGGCGCTTTGTCCGTCTTGGACACGATAGTTTCAGAACTGGAAGGCTGTCGCCGGACCGAATGCGGCGAGGACTGGATGTGTTGGCTTCATTTCGAGAGACGGCCATCAATTTTGGGGTGACGCATGTCCGTGCTATCGGCTGCAGTGCTTTCAGAGATGCGTCCAACGGTGCTGATTTCGTGGAGCGAGCGAGAGAAATCGGGTGGTCGATTGAAGTCATTGATGGCGAACTGGAGGCCCATTGGATCCAACAAGGTGTAGCGGCCACAGTGCCGCCGGAGGTTTTGGGAGACCAAACCGCACTGACCCTTGACATCGGCGGTGGCAGCGTGGAAGCCGTGCTATGGAATCAGACGACTGTCCATGGTCGATTCAGTCTTGACCTCGGTGTGGCCAGACTCACCGATTGGATTAAGCCGTCAGATCCGATCAAGACACAAGACCTTGATTCGCTTTCCCGTGTTGCGGATCAGGCAATGGTGCCACTTCTCGAGCGGAGCAAAGCCCATGCACCGCAGCTGCTTGTGGGCACGAGCGGGGCATTTAACACCTTGGCGAACCTGGAGTCTGCTCAAGCCAACTGGCACCCGCGTCACATTGCCGATGCGCTGCACTATGCCACGCTGCGGTCCCGATGCAAGGTGCTGATGGCCACCAGCAAGGCGGATTTGGCCACCATACCCAACCTGCACCCAGATCGGATTCCATACATGTCCTTGGCGTGTGCCCTGATTGAGCACATTTTGGAACGGTTGCCTTCAGTGGATGCGGTTCTTCGGTCGCGGCACACGCTGGCCGAAGGGTTAATATCAGAAACAGCAGCGGCCTTGAAGGGACCTGGACTTCAGGAAGGGTGGGCGACGCTGACCGACTTGTGAGTGAAATGGAGGAATGCGTGGAATTTCCCGCATTTTCGCACCATGGCTCACATCCTCATCATCGACGACGAGCGCCTCATTCGGCACGCCCTGAAGGAGATCCTCGAATACGAAAAGCACACCGTTGAGGAGGCCCCAGACGGTGCTGCTGGTTTAAAAGCTGCTTTGGAGGGCAAGTACGACGTGATTTTCTGCGATGTGAAAATGCCGGAAAAGGACGGCATTGAAGTGGTGGAATCCCTGTCTCTAAAAGGTGTTGAAACGCCCGTGGTGATCATGACAGGTCACGGAACCGTGGCGCTTGCTGTGCAGGCGCTAAAGGCGGGGGCATACGATTTCATCGAGAAGCCCCTTGACCTGAATCGGGTGTTGGTGGCACTCAGGCACGCCACCGATCGAGAGGACCTTCGCAAGGAAACTGTGAAGCTGCGACAGCAGAAACGCACAAAAGGGGGGCACGAGATGATTGGCCAGAGCGCGGCATTGGAGGAGATCCGCAGCACCATTTCCAAGGTCGCTCCAACGGATGCACGGGTGATGATCACAGGAGAAAATGGAACGGGAAAGGAGGTGGTCGCCCGGCGAATCCACGCCCAAAGTGTGCGCCAGTCGGGGCCGTTTGTCGAGGTCAATTGCGCGGCCATTCCCGGAGAGCTGATCGAGTCCGAGTTGTTTGGTCACGAGAAGGGGGCATTCACCAGTGCTGTCAAGCAGCGCAAGGGGCGTTTTGAGCAGGCTCACGGCGGCACCCTGTTTCTCGACGAAATCGGCGACATGGCCCTTCCAGCCCAAGCCAAGATGCTGCGCGCCCTTCAAGAAAGGGTCATCCAGCGGGTTGGCGGTGACAAGAATATCAAAGTGGATGTCCGTGTCCTTGCGGCGACAAACAAGGATCTGGCAGCAGAAATCAAGGAGGGCAGGTTCCGCGAAGACCTGTTCCACCGCCTCAATGTGATCCCCATTCACGTGCCAAGTTTGGCAGAGCGAAGTGAGGATGTTCCACTTCTTGTCGAGCATTTTCTCGGCGGTGTATCGGCTGAATTGGGTGTGAAGCCACCGCATTTCGATGAGGGGGCGTTGACTGCCTTGTCCAAGGCGCCATGGAACGGGAACATACGCGAGCTGCGGAATGCAGTGGAGCGCCTGGTGATCTTGTGTGGAGACCGGGTTACCCCGTCCGATGTCCAGCGCCACGTGGCAATGGACTGACCTTTAGGGGCCTTCAGAATCAAGGTCAAGTTGTTGATGGGGAGATGGTTGGAGGCAACCATGTCCAGAGTACACCGTCTATGTTGCAAGAGCAACTTCTCTTCACATGGATATCAATCAACGGATCGTCCTGATCGTCTTCTTGGGTGCAATCGCTGCTTGCGGTGCTGCCCGTCTATTTGCCAAGGCAGGCCAACCCTTCTGGCACGCACTCGTTCCTGGCCTCAATTTTGTTGCATTGATGCGCATCGTTGGGCGACCCGAAACCCATGCGCTTTGGATACTTGTGCCCGGAATCAATTTGTATTTCATGGCCAAGTGGATGGTGGAGCTCGCACAAAGCTTTGGGAAGCAGCACTGGTTGGATCACGTTTTGGTGATTGTCTTCAGTGCATTTTACGTCCTCAACCTCGGGCTCGCGTACAACGAGGAGTATGAGGGCCCCGTCTACGCCAAGGAGACGGGCACCGCCTTCGCTTAATCAGATTGGTCTCCAAACAACGCCCGTGCTGCCGCAAGGGCGTCGGGAATGCCATCTGCTTTTTTACCTCCAGCGGTTGCAAAGAAGGGCTGCCCCCCTCCGCCACCTTGGATGTGTCGGCCCCATTCCCGGACGAGTTGTCCAGCATTCCATCCTTTTTCTTGAGCGAGTTCCTCTGTGATGAGGCACGTGATGGTGGGTTTGCCATCAACCCGGCTCCCGAGCACAGCGTATAGCGGTGCTGCCTCGGCCTTGAGCTGGAATGCAATGTCCTTGATGGCGCCGGCATCGAGTGGCACCTCGGTCACCAATACCCCCGGAGTTCCATCCCCACGAGGCCTTTCGATGTTCCCAATGAGTTGTCGTTTGATGGCCATCGCTTGTTCACGGCGGTGGGCCTCCACTTCCTTTTGGAGAGAGGCCACCTTCGATTGCAAATCTTCCACAGCAGCAACGAGGTCGGATGGCCCCTTGAGTGCGTCTGATGCTCGGCGCAGCAGATCGCGTTGGGTCACGGTGCCATCCACAGCTTGTTGACCGGTTTCCGCTTCGATGCGGCGAATACCCGCCGCGACAGCACCCTCTGATGTGACGCGGAACAGACCGATTTCGCCTGTGGCACTGACATGCGTTCCACCGCACAGTTCGACGCTGGATCCGAAGCCAATCATGCGCACGGTATCGCCGTATTTCTCGCCAAAAAGCATCATGGCGCCAGCGGCTTTGGCCTCCTCTAGGGGGATGTTGCGCCGCTCATCCAGCTTTCGGTTCTGACGGATGGCTTCATTGACAAGGGATTCCACGTCGAGAAGTTCCTGAGCCGTCACCCTTTGAAAATGACTGAAGTCGAATCGGAGGGCGGTGTCTTTCACAAGAGAGCCCTTTTGTTCTACGTGCGCACCGAGCACCTCACGCAGCGCCTCATGAAGCAAGTGGGTTGCGGTGTGATTCAATGTGGTTTCTAGACGCTTATTCGAGTGGACTTTGGCTGTGAACGCAGCCGAAGGGTCCTCGGGCAGGCGATCTGCAATGTGGAGAATGAGCTCGTTTTCCTTTCGGGTGGTCAGGATGGGGAGCTCACTGTTCCTAGGCCCCAATAGGACCCCGGTGTCCCCCACTTGTCCTCCGCCCTCTGGGTAGAAGGGGGTGAGGTTGAAGACCAATTGAAATCGGGTCTTGTCCTTGACCTTGACTTCACGCCAGCGGGTGATGCGAACCTCTGCTTCGAGGCGGTCATATCCGATAAACTCCTCCACCTTGTCGGCTTCGATTACGTGCCAATCGCCAGCTTCCATCTTGCCTGCAGCCCGTGAACGGTCTTTTTGGCGGTTCAGGGCTGCTTCAAACCCCGCTTGGTCCACCTCGACACCATTCTCGCTGCAGATCAGCGCAGTCAAGTCGATGGGGAATCCGAAGGTGTCATACAGTTCGAAGGCAGCAGCACCATCGAGGCGAGTGGCCCCATTGATTTTTTCCTCCAGTCGTTGAATGCCCTTGTCTAGCGTTCGGAGAAAGCCCTCTTCCTCTTCCTTCATCACTTTGGCAATGAGGCTTTGCTGTGCCCGAAGTTCAGGAAAGAAGTCGCCCATTTGGTCGGCCATCACATCGACCAGTTCATAGAGGAATGGACGGTCCAAGTTCAAGAAGCTGTATCCATAGCGGACGGCGCGCCGCAGGATGCGCCGGATAACATAGCCGGCTCCAGCATTGCTCGGGAGTTGTCCGTCGCATATCGAAAAGGCAACAGCGCGCACGTGGTCTGCACAGACCCGGAGGGCCACATTGACTTTGTCGTCTCCGCCTGTGTAGGCTTTTCCGGACAGTTTGGATAGGTGGGCAATCAGGGGTTGGAAGACGTCCGTATCGTAGTTGCTCTGCTTGCCTTGTAGCACCGCGGCCAAACGTTCGAAACCCATACCCGTGTCAATGTGCTTCGCGGGAAGGGGCTCCAAGGAACCGTCAGCTTTGCGCATGAATTGCATGAACACCAGGTTCCAAATCTCGATGACTTGGGGGTGGTCTTGGTTGACGAGGTCCCCTCCGGGAACGGCAGCCCGTTCGGCCTCACTGCGAATGTCCACGTGGATTTCGGAGCAGGGGCCACAAGGGCCGGTTTCGCCCATTTCCCAGAAGTTGTCTTTTTTATCCGCTTTGAGGATGCGTTCGGCTGGCAGGTGTTGCAGCCAGATGTCCATGGCCTCCTGATCCAGCGGAAGCCCGTCGCCACTGTCACCCTCGAAGACGGTAATGTAGAGGCGGTTCTTGTCGATTCCGTAGCGTTCAGTCAACAATTCCCACGCCCAATTAATCGCGTCTTGCTTGAAATAATCACCAAAGGACCAGTTGCCGAGCATCTCGAACATGGTGTGGTGGTAGGTGTCCACGCCCACCTCTTCCAAGTCGTTGTGTTTGCCGCTGACGCGAAGGCATTTCTGGGTGTCTGCCACCCGTGGGGACTTGGCTGGGCGGTTGCCGAGAAAGATGTCCTTGAAGGGGTTCATCCCAGCATTGGTGAACATCAGCGTCGGGTCATCCTTCAGCACCATGGGGGCCGACGGGACGATGTCGTGGCCCTTTTCGCGGAAGAAATCGAGAAACGTGCGGCGTATTGTGGCGGCGTCCATGGGGTCCTTGTGTCGGCGTTGTTCACACGCCTGTGTTGGTGGTAAACTATGGGAAAGGCCTGTCAGTAGCGGGTTACCGGTTGTGAAAGTAGGGACTTTCCCGTATTTTTGCGCTGGCTTTTTTCCAGATGAAGAAACATCACATTCGGTTTAACGAGGGACAGCTCCGTACGGAGGCGATTCCCTTTAGCACCGTGGATTATGTCCGTTGGTTTGTGTCACGTGCAGTGATGTTTGCCGCGGTTGCCGTCGCGTCTATTCTTGTTTTTGACCAGTACTTGGAGAGTCCAAAGGTGCGCAGCCAGAAGCGTCAAATCGAATTTCTGGAGTCTCAATTGAACACCATGCAGGGTCAATTGGGGGACATGACCGGTGCCTTGGAAGAATTGACCGAACGAGACGAAGTCATCTATCGAAACATATTCGGAGCCGAGCCCTACCCGCCCCATTTGAGGAACCCCGGAATCGGTGGAGCCGATCGGTATCGGGACCTTCGCGGACTCGAACAAAGTGAGCAGGTCATTGCGCTTCGGGAGCAAATGGCAGAACTCGAAAGGAGAATGGTGGCCCAAGGAGGCAGTTTTGAGGAGTTGGTTCAGCTGGCTGGAAGCAAGATGGAAATGCTGGAGAGCATTCCGGCCATACAGCCCGTCCGGAACAGTGATCTCAAAAGGATGGCCAGTGGTTATGGCTATCGAATCCATCCCATTTACAAGGTGAGAAAAATGCACTGGGGCATGGATTTCTCCGCTCCGACTGGAACAGAAATCTTCGCTACTGGCAACGGCAAGGTGATTGAAGTCAAGAAGAAGTACAACGGATACGGATATCACGTGAAGATTCAGCACGGATATGGGTACGAAACCCTCTATGCTCACATGTCCAAGATTCTGGTGCGAAAGGGCCAGCGCGTGGAGCGTGGGGAGGTAATCGGTTTGGTGGGTTCAACCGGCACTTCTGTGGCACCCCACCTGCATTACGAGGTTTTTAAAGAGGGAAAGCGGGTGAATCCGGCCCATTATTACTTCAACGACTTGTCTCCAGAGCAGTACGAAAGGCTGCTTTCAGCCTCTGAAAACGCCAATCAGAGCTTCGACTGAGTCTCGATTTGGCGCTCGGTCTCCCCTTGCGCATCTTGCAAGGCCATGGCCACGAAGCGGTATTGGACCATTTCTGAAGTTGCGGAGCAGTTCGATGTGAACGCTTCGTTGCTGCGCTATTGGGAGAAAGAGTTCTCAGCCCTCGAGCCCAAGAAGCAGGGCAGTGGAAAACGGGCATACACCGCCAAAGACATTGAGGTCATCGGCGTGCTGCACGACCTCCTCAAGCGCAAAGGCTACACCATTGATGGGGCAAAGCGGCAATTGAAGCAGGCCCTGAAGGAGCATCGACAGATGGAGGCCATGCGCCAAAGGCTGGAGGCGATTCGCGCTGAACTCGTGGACATCGCAGACGACGCCGAGCGCAGGCGTTAATCAAAGGATCTGGTTGGGAATGAGGAATTCCCGAACATACTCGGATACCCCTTTTTCAAGAGGGGTCATTTGCCGGTCGTAACCGATGCCCCTCAGTTTGGAGAGGTCTGCTTCGGTGAAGTATTGGTAGGTGTCGCGGATGTCCGAAGGCGTGTCGATGAACCCGATGTTTTCAGGGACGTTCATCGCGTCGAACGTGGCACGGGTCAGATCGAGAAAGCTGCGGGCTTTTCCTGAACCCAGATTGTAGAGGCCACTGTCTTTTCTGTGGTGCATCAGCCAGTGGCAGACGTCCACGACATCCTGGACGTAGACGAAGTCCCGAAGTTGCTCGCCGTCGGCATAGTCTTCCCGGTGACTTCGAAACAGGTTCATGCCGCCGGTCTTTTTGATTTGACGATATGCATGCATGACAACGGACGCCATCCTGCCCTTGTGGTATTCGCCGGGACCATAAACATTGAAGAACTTGAGTCCAGCCCAGAAGTAAGGCGCGCGGTCCTCTTGCGCTTCAGAGATCGCCCAGAGGTCGAACTGTTGTTTGCTTTCTCCGTATGGATTCAATGGCTTCAGGCGATCAACCATCTGATGGTCATCGCTGTATCCATGCTCACCACCGCCGTAGGTCGCCGCACTTGAGGCATAGACCAGTGGCAGGCCAAATCGGACGCAGAGGCGCCAAATGTCTTGACTGTAGTGGACGTTGAGCCGGTCAAACAGCCCCCGGTCCTGCTCTGTGGTGTCTGTGCGCGCTCCGATATGGAACACGAACTGAACCTGATTTTCATTGGCCTCGAGCCAAGCAGGGAAATCTGCCCGGTCCACACGCTGGGCGCATGCTCGGCCCTCGTGGTTCCGGGCCTTGTCTGGCCTGGAGTTGAAGTCGTCCACCAAGACCAGATCCCGAAATCCCTCTGCGTTGAGGCGGGCGGCCAAAGCGCTTCCAATGAACCCGGCAGCCCCTGTAATGG
>CAXHAW010000038.1:0-9788 GCA_964014525.1 uncultured bacterium | reverse complement strand
AGCATTAGGACATCCTTGTGAAGCAGATTTAGTTGCTGCAGGTGATTCTTGCTTGACCACCTGCACCTTGAATGGTGTCACCGTGACTCATCCAAACCGCCTTGCCCTCCGTCATGCCAGCAAAAAGCGAATTCTGAGTGTCGATGAAGGTCAAATGGGCTCGACCGTACTCCCTGCTGTCACTGGCACCGACCTCGCCCCCTCCATCCTGTGCAAGCCACTGCGCGCCAAAACAAACCCCAAGGACAGGCCACTTGCCCCGGACCCCATTCAAGTCGGGAGCAGGCGCATCGGCGTCCCTCACGCTGAAGGGGCTCCCGGAGAGGATCACCCCCTTCCACCGTCGGCCCTGAGGGTCGTCCTCCGGCGACGTTTCAAGAAGGGAACGCCAATCGCCATTCCACGGCTTGATTTCCGCGAAGGTGTTCAACTCTCGAACCCGCCTCGCAATGAGCTGCGTGTACTGGGAACCGAAATCAAGAATGAGTATGCTGTCCATAGTGTGACCTGTCAAAGGCTAAAATTACGTGGCATCCTCTGCCCACCAAGGTGAACGGAAAGGCGCGAAAGGTGTTGTTTTGCACCAATGATGAACCAGTCCGACCACATCCTTCCCGAAGGCCCCTCCACCCTTCCCCTCCTGCCCGGCCTGCAGAACCGAAACCTCATCCTTGCCAGTGCTTCCCCGAGGAGAAAGCAACTCCTGTCGCTGCTGGGCATTCCTTTTGAGGTTCGCCCCATCGGCATTGAAGAGGTCTATCCAGATGACTTGACAGGACCCGATTTCTCAGCGAGCTCAAGGCCAAGGCTGCCATTGAAGGTCTGGGGCGAAAAGACATCATGATCACCAGTGACACTGTGGTTCAGCTCCACGGAGAGACTTTAGAAAAACCGGGGACACCGGAGGAGGCATTGGAGATGATCATGAAGCTGTCAGGCAAGACCCATCAGGTGGTAACTGCGTTTTCAATCGTGGATGGTACGGCACCAAAAGCGCTCAAAACCGATCACGATACAGTCGATGTATCCTTTGAAGACTTGACCCGAGAATTCGCCCTTCACTACATCGAAAACCACAACCCTTTCGATAAGGCCGGGGGCTATGGAGCCCAAGACTTGATTGGCGCATGTGCCATTCATTCCCTAAAAGGGAGCCATTACACCGTCATGGGGCTTCCTATGCATAAAATTTTTCGCGCCCTGCAACACCTTGATTGACTATGTATTGCCGGCAAAAAATGGATATACCGTGTGATTTTTTAGCAACTTCATTGAACAAGCGCTCACCGATGTAAGTTTGCTGTGTACGTTGAACACGTTCAAAACCACAAACACAAATGAACCTTTCTTTAATCCTAGCTGACGCAAGTCTGTACTCAAGTGAGTATTTCGGTAACGCGACCAGCTTCACCTTCTTCGTAGGCTGCATGGCCATGATGGCCGCGTCTGTTTTCTTCTTCTTCGAGATGAGCAACGTCGACAAGAAGTGGCGTACATCTCTCCTCGTGAGTGGACTGATTACGTTTATCGCGTTCGTGCATTACTACTACATGCGCGACTACTACCTCGCAACGGGACAAAGCCCGATTGATTTTAGGTATGTAGACTGGACGTTAACAGTGCCGCTCATGTGCGTTGAGTTTTACCTCATCACCAAAAAAGCCGGTGGTACCATGGGCCTCCTGTGGAAGCTCATCGGAGCCTCTGTTGTGATGTTGGTCTGCGGTTACATGGGTGAGGCAGTGTATCGCGCTGATGCATGGCTCTGGGGACTTTTCTCCGGTATTGCCTACTTCTACATCGTTTACCTGGTCTTCTCCGGTGAGGTGAAGCAGCTTGCCGATAAGGCGGGTGGTGCCGTGGCCGACGCTAACAAGTGGCTGGGCCGCTTCGTTCTCGTAGGTTGGGCCATCTACCCCCTCGGTTACATGATGGGAACCGGTGACGGCCAATGGTACTCGTTCCTGACGGGTGCGATGGACATGGACGTGATCTATAACATCGGTGACGCCATCAACAAGATCGGTTTCGGTCTCGTGATTTATGCTTTGGCAGTGAAGGACAGCAACAGCTGAACCCCCTGAAACCAAGCAAGGAAATTTGGCCCATCCCCGACTCGGGGGTGGGCCTTTTCTTTGCCCCATGATGGGCGCCCCCCTCTTCCAAGACGCTGCGAAAATCCGCAGATGGACACTCATCCTCCTCTACGGGGGTGCGCTGCTTGGGGAAGTGTTGTGGCAATGGGCACCTGAAGTGCAATTGCCCTTGGCCATCTTCCTGATCGCGGCAATGGGCATCCAACACGGTGCGCTGGATCACATTCTCCACGCCCACATGCACGGTGATCCAGAAGGCCCACTTCGCCAATCCTTTGCCCTGCCCTACATCGCCAGCATCGGCATCGCCTGGTTCGCGTTTGAAACGCTGCCTTCTGTGATGCTCGGGCTGTTTCTTCTGATCAGCGCCTACCACTTTGGCATGTCCCACCTGAGGATAGATGCCCTTCGGGGAGGCCAACAACAGGCAGACGGGTTTTCTGGGATCGTCCTTGGCATGGCCATGCTGGCGCCCCTTGTGACCCGCCCAGACGCCCTAGATGTGCTTCGGGAATTCGGCTGGGACTTCCGCCCTCCGTTTGGCAACGACCTACTGCCCCTTCAACTCGCATCTCTGTCAGCCGCGTTGCTCGGCGCTGTGCTCCATCGGTCTTGGCGCAACGGCATCCTGGCCATCTCGGGTGTCGTGTTGGCGTGGTTTGTCCACGATTTGCTCCTTGCGTTTGCCATGTACTTCGCCCTGGGGCACGCTCGAGAAGCCTTCTTCGAAGAATTTCAAGAACGCCAAAGTGTGACCCGGGACTTCAAGCGGTTTTACCTGCGCAGCCTGCCCTTGAGCCTCGCTTTTGCTGCCATGGCAGGCGTTGTCCTTTGGCTCGCCTCGGACGGCATCCTGCGCGAGCGGGCCGCATTGAGCTTCTTGCTGGCCGGAACCCTGCCGCACATTGCTGTGATTGAGGGCTGGGTCACGGCCCGCACCCGTTGATTGGTCAGCGCAATCTCACGTGGCCGGGCTCGCCAGACACCACTTCACCGATCGGTTCGGCGAACAGCCCTTCGCTGAGTAAAACCTCTCGGACTGCAGACTCTGCATCGGGAGCTGCAGACAAAAGAAGGCCACCGCTGGTCTGCGGATCACACACCAGGTCCCGAACAAAATCTGGCTCATCCCCCATGATCAGGTCCTGCCCGTAGCTGGCAAAGTTGCGCCGGGTCCCTCCGGGAACGCAGCCCGCGGCATGGTAGCCCATCAGGGCTTCTCGGTCCAATGTTGGCAGCGCACCGCTGTCAATGACCAATTCGACGCCTGTGGCGCGGGCCATTTCCAACCCATGCCCGGCCAGCCCAAAGCCTGTCACATCGGTCATGGCATGCACACCGTCGACATCGCCCAAGGCCGCCCCCACCTTGTTTAGCTGCATCATGTTGGCTTCAGCAGCGGCGAGGTGATCGGATTGAACCACCCCCTTCTTCTGCGCAGTGGTCACCATCCCCACGCCCAGTGGCTTTGTGAGAAAGAGCTGGTCACCCACCTGTGCTCCACCGTTTCGTTTGAGCTTCGCAACCGACACCCGTCCGGTCACGGCCAGTCCAAAAATGGGCTCTGGGGAATCGATGCTGTGCCCCCCTGCCAGTGGAATGCCTGCCTCAGCGCAGATGGAACGCCCCCCCTCCAAAACCTGTCCAGCCACTTCTGGATCCAACTTGTCCACGGGCCACCCCAGAATGGCGATGGCCATCAGGGGACGCCCCCCCATGGCATAGATGTCGCTGATGGCATTGGCCGCCGCAATGCGACCAAAGGTGTGCGGGTCGTCCACGATGGGCATGAAGAAATCCGTGGTCGAGACGGCTGCCGTGCCATCGCCGAGGTCATAAACCGCCGCATCATCCCGGGCTCCATGTCCAACCAGCAGGTTCGAATCGGCCGTCTGCCCGCCGAGTTGTCCTAGGATGCGATCGAGCACACCGGGTGCAATCTTGCAGCCGCAGCCGGCGCCGTGGCTGTACTGGGTCAGCCGGATGGGGTCGTTGTCCATGGTGCAAAGGTGAATCAGAAGCCCCTTGCCTCCGCTTCCGCAATCAAACGAGATGCACATTCCGACAAAGCCACCCCACAGCAATCCACAGGGTACCTCCGATCTCCTGCTCGCTTCTGCAAGGCGTGCTCATAGGTGCGGTCGTAGTATGCGAGTGCTATGCGGGCGGCCTTGGCCAAGTCTTCTTGGTCCAATGCCACCAACGCCTCCTCCGTCTCCTGCCCCCCGAGCTCTGCGCGAATGGCTTCAAAGCCCTTGCCAAGCAATTGGATATCGTATGCGCCATACATCTCGACGAGGTGATCCACCCGATCGTCCTCACCGCGCAACATCTCCAGTGCCGGACACGCAATCATTCGCTGATAAAACGGCTCCGGCAAATGCACATTCCCGATGCGTCGGCTTTCATTTTCCACCCAGATTCGACGGGTCGAATCCAATCCAGACAAGGCAGCTTCCAGCAAATTTCGGAAGTGCTCAGAGGTTGGCTGGGGGTGTCGATTGAGGTTGCCAAATGCGGAACCAAAGTGGCGCGCCATGCCCTCCAGATCCACAACCTGCTCTCCCCCCCTCGCCAATTCAGCCAACACGTCTGTTTTGGCGGAGCCTGTATACCCACCAACCCTCAGCAAGGGCAAGGGCTGCCCCATGGTTTCGGGCAGCGTCTGTTTGTATGCCTTGTACCCCCCCTCGAGGAGAAACACGGGAAGGCCAGCCGTGCGCAAAAGCCAACCGAGCGAGCCGCTGCGCATTCCTCCCCGCCAGCAATAGACATGAATAGGCCTGCGGTCAGGGGACTCAGCAAAAAGGGCCTTGGCCTCTCTAACGAGCCGGGCCATGCGCGGACCGATCAGCTCCAATCCGCGTTCGACAGCAGATTCGCGCCCCACTTGCTTGTAGAGCGTGCCGATTTCTGCGCGCTCTGCATCGTCAAACAATGGAAATGACCTCGCCCCAGGAATGTGACCGTCCGCATATTCCGAGGGCGATCTGACATCCAGCAGCAGCGCTCCTGTCTGCCGCGCTCCTTCAAGAAACGCCTCGGGAGCCACCTTTTTTTCCGGCACAGCCATGGCCGCTAAGGTAAACTGCCTTGAACGGCCCATTCGTTTTTGGAACGGGGATTAAACATGGAAAGACTCAGCACCAAAGCCCTTCTCTATCGGGGCGGACGAGGCTGTGTCCATGGACAGACCGTCCCCAAGAAACCGAGAATACCCGCCACCCGGGCAGGATTGAATCAAGAAACCGTCGCGCGGCACTGGGCCAAATGCAACACAAGCACACGGACCACAGTGAAAAGACCAATGGCGAGATAGGCGTCGAAGAGGAAGGAGAGCATTGCGGTGTGTTTGTTTACACATTACGAGCCAAGCCTGAAAAGGTTTCGCCTCTCGCGCAGTCACTTCACGATGAGCCGCTCCGTGCTGGACCCATTGGCCCCGGAAACCCGCACGACAAAAACACCTGCCGGCCAAGCCGACACATCCAATTGAACTGGCCAGTCCTGAACCTGCTCGGCATACTGCACCTTTCCTTGTGCGCTGAAGACCTCCAACCTGTCTCCCTGTCCTTGAACCTGAAGCATGCCCCTCGCCGGGTTGGGCATCAGGCTCAACGCGAATGTTGCCGGCTTCCCGTAGGCAATGACGCCCGTGGCCTGGCCTTCTCCATACGGCTCAGAGAACACCGTGCACTCCCCATTGGAGGCTGTGGCAATCATGCCTTCGACTGGCACACCAGAAAAGGTGAAGCCCCAACCGATGGGCTGGCCATCGAGCCACCATTGCACCGTCAAGGGCTGGGCACTTCCCGACACAATGGCTTCCAGCATGCCATCTCCTTCTACAATGGACACGGTGACGCCCGACAGGCAAGGGCCGAACAAGGCCTTGAAGGTGTCATCCCCGTAAAGGGCGACCTCAGCAAAGGGCAATGCCGGATCCAAAAGACCGAGCAGGGTGTGGCCGTTCTCTTCCCAACCGAGGAAACTGTATCCCTCAGCAGGGATTGCGGCCAGCCTCACTGGGCATTCGCCGAAATATGCGCCTTGCCAACCCTGCCCCAGGCTCGACATTCCATTGACTTGGACCTCGCCTCCAATAGGGTTGGCCCATTCCACGGTCATGGTCTTGGTGGCGTTAAACCCAAACGTGTTGCGAAGCTGTTCACGGGAGGGGTAAATCCGGTCGGCGTTGTGGTTTTGGAGATACTCAATCCGGTACTGCCAATAGTCGAGGGACTGCGGAGAATCCCACATGTTAATGTGGCGCTCCATCGCTGGTGCAATCCAGGCAGCCGCCTGCTCAAGTTTGGCGTTGAAGCGGTTGGGCTCAAAGCTGGTCGCCAATAAATCGCAGTAGCGTGTGGCAAACCGACACCCGAGCTCGCCGTCCTCCAGAACCTTGCCAAACAATGCACTGAAGGTGGTGAGCACAGGGGGATTGATGCTCAACTGCAGGTAATTCTCCCACACGCTCGTGCCCCAGGCCCCAAAACAGGCGTCTGTGTCATACAGCATGGGCCGCCACTTGCCATCGCCCTCGGAACTGCGGAAGTATTTGAAGTTGTTGGTGCCCCAAGGCGCCGCCATCCAATCAACGTTCTGCCCGTGAATCTCGAAAATGTGGTAATCGATGTAAGCCGGCACATCAAAGTTGGATTCGAACGCCTCGCGGAAGGCAGTCGAACCAGATGTAAGGCCGAGCAATGGGTTGACTGTGGCCTCCCAAGCAGCGGGTGATCCATTGAGGGGGTTGAATGGATTCAGGAGGTCCACCGAGCTGTCGTCCCAACCGAAGTTGTCCTCCACAAAGTTCTCGTCGGCCTTTTCTCGGGCACCGTAAAGCCCCCAGTATTCACCGTTCAAAAACACCTCGACCGGACGCCATCCCGACGCCACGCAATTCGTCTCAAGAGCCAGCTCGCCATAAAAGGCGTCCTGGATTTTGTTCTCCCAACTGGCCTGTCCTCCATTGCGGAGGTTGATGTTGCCAAAGGAGGTGATGTCCGGTTTGGAGGGAAAGACAGCGTGATCGAGTGCCCCGGTCCATTTGGGCTTGAAGTCGCAACGAAAGGACCGCTGTGGTTCCGCGCGGGACCAACCGCCGTGAATTTCTAAGTCGAATCGAGAATACGCGACGGGGTCACCTGCTTCATCGAACCATTCCAATCGGCTTTCCTTGGACCAAGGCTGCCAGAAGTTGGCCCCAAAGTGAGGGTAATCTTCTGCCGCATTGGGGCCCATCACATAAATGCCCGTTTCCCAATCCCACAGGTGATCTGGATCGGTGATGATGCTGACCCGCTCCAAATCCGCAGAGGGTTCCGCAATGAAGTAGGTCCTGTCCACCGTCGCGCTCGGAACCCAGCCATCGGCAAAGGCGCGAACCGACAAAATGAGGGTCTCCCCTGGATACCACATGCCCGTGAAGACCGGGGAATCCTCGTCGGGATCACTGCCATCCGTGGTGTAGCGGAGGGTCATTGGGGGGATGGTCTGACCGGGAGGGCCCGTGGGCGTTCCAAAGTTGGCAATGACGCCTGGAGGGCCTGAATAATGTCCAGATGTGGGCAACACCTCAGGCGCGGGCAGGATGCCGGATAGACAATCTTCACCATTGGCTTCTCCTGGTGTGGGCGTGAGGTACATGCACCAATCCGATGGCCCACTTCCGCTTCTTCCCATGGTCAAGCCGTCGCGGAGTGCATTGGGCAAGGAAGCCAGATCGAGCAGGTTTCCCTCTGCATCACTTAAAATAATCGGCTCTCCAGGCTTCAGCTTGAAGTTGGCATGCAAGCCGGGGGCCTCCGCCGATAACCAGATGGGAAGCGCATTGAACGCCTCACCCGCTGCGGCGGATCTTCCTACAGCCAAAAACGGCCTGATGGAAAGGTCGGATGACGTGGCGGAAACATTGTGCACCTGAATGGCGAGGACATTTTCTCCCTCAACGAGCCACGCCCTGGGATCGAAAGAGACATGCTCAGGAACGCCGCCCTGGTACAAAACGGCTTCATTTTGGTCTGCTGCAAATGCATCATGGGCCACAGATTGTCCCTCCATGGTCGTGGAGCGGAAAATTTCACGTCCATTGACAAAGGCCACACAGCCGTCATCGTAATCGAGCGCGAGCATGCCGTGCATCAGGGTGGGCAAATCAGGAAGGGAAAAGGTGCGGCGGAGGTACACCACGTCAGCCCCATTGACATCCGTGACATCATCGCCATCACTGTAACCAAATCCACCAGGCGCCGTGCTCCACGCTGCGTCATCATACTCAACCCTTCTCCAGTCGCTCGCCAAGGGACCGAGAGGCACATGAAATCGCCAGAGGTCGATGTCGCGCACAGGGCACTCCCAATGGTCCAATGGTCTCACGTCGCGACCAGACGCGTAGACCACGATACGCTCATTGGGAAGCATAACCTGATCAGGAAGGGGCCACTTCGACCAGTCGTCCGGGTCGTCGGACAGCCTAAGTCCCGAAAGAGAAGCCGGCTCTGAACCGACATTCCAAAGCTCAATCCAATCTTCTTCCTCCCCCAATGCATCGGGAAAAGCCCCAAATGCCGACACCTCACCAATCAACACCTGTGCACTTGACGACATACCCAGAAACAGGGCCATGATAAAGAGCGGACCAAATCGCAACGTGAACATCCTGTAAAACTAAGCCAATGCATAAGGGTCTGTTTGGCACAGGGCACCAGCGGATGATCGTGCACATCAAGCAATAAATCAGATGCTTAAGCCATGAAGACCAGCATTCTCATGGGCAATCATCGGCAAAAACAGGCGCGATATCGAAAAAAAGCAGCACCGCATACCGTTCGGAAAGGCCGTGAAACCGTGGATTCGTGTCATTTGAACACCCCCAATGTCAATAACAACTCACCGGCCCATCATGTGACGCTGGCCTGCACAACACTTTTGTAGCAAACAATTCATCTCATGAAGAGAATTTTGACCCTTATCCTCGCAACAGGACTCGTTGCAAGTACATATGCACAGGACGCATCACAGCCGAAAGGCTCTTGGTACCTCGGTACAGGTGACGCAACTACCCTCCTGAACATCTTCTCAACTGGAGTAGGTATCCTCCCT
Organism: uncultured bacterium; assembly: GCA_964014525.1. Lineage (GTDB taxonomy): Bacteria > Bacteroidota > Bacteroidia > Flavobacteriales_D > Sanyastnellaceae > UBA8752. The sequence goes on along the minus strand of CAXHAW010000038.1, from coordinate 585 downwards.
ACAGTCGGTTACGCTGTCGCTGATGACATCGTTGTGGACGCCAACATTGCAGGCCCCACTGACGACTTGAGCATGGACCTCCGTGTCGGCTACTTTATGGGTGACAACTACATCGGACTCGGTGCTGGTGACATCATGGGTGACCTCGACCTCGGTCTTCGCTTCGGTCACTACATCGACTTCAAGGATGTATTGTACATCTCACCCAATCTGCAGTACAACTTCGGTTTGCCCGATGGTGCTTCAGACAACCTCCAAATCCAGATTGGTTTTGGAACCCGTTTCTAATTGCCCTTTTGTTTATTTAAAAAGGCGGGCTTCGGCCCGCCTTTTTTGTTGCTTATGTTTTTCCGCCTTACATCTCGTTGAGCGCCGTCATGGCCGCCGTCTCATCTCCGAAGACCTGCGTTAACCAAATCTTGCCATCAGCATCGAAATCCCAAGATTCGTAATAGGAAACTGTCACCGATTTGCGTTCAGTTGTGTCCGTCGCTGGACGCACCAAATCCCAATCGAAATAATCACGCACTTAACCATCAGGCTTCTTGGTTTCAGCATTGACACCGGGCAAAAAGCGCAAGTCTT
>CAXHAW010000037.1:0-10404 GCA_964014525.1 uncultured bacterium | reverse complement strand
ACACAGGTAGGATCGTCGGCAGCGTCAGATGTGTATAAGAGACAGCAGTGGAACTGGGCTTCCTCCAAGTGGAGAAGGAATCCTGAAACAAGCATCGAATCGAAGAGTCATTGAAACCAATCCAAACTAGGAACAGCCAGGACGTCCCGTGCCTTGTACCAGAATGCTTCCCTGGACACTGCGGCCGACCTGTTCATTATAAATAATAGATCCATGGCTAAAGAAGTCGCCAAGTTGGTCAAACTGCAAGTGAGGGGTGGCGCAGCCAATCCCTCACCGCCGGTTGGTCCTGCACTCGGTGCGGCAGGTGTGAACATCATGGAATTTTGCAAGCAGTTCAATGGGCGTACCCAGGACAAAGCAGGCAAGGTTCTTCCGGTGGTTATCACGGTCTACAATGACAAGTCTTTTGACTTCGTCATTAAGACATCCCCTGCAGCAGTGCAACTCATGGAAGCCGCCAAAGTCAAAAAGGGTTCTCCGGAATCCAACCGACAGAAGGTGGGCAAAGTGACGTGGGACCAAGTCCGTGCAATTGCGGAAGACAAGATGCCCGATCTCAATTGCTTCTCTATCGAGTCCGCCATGAAGGTGGTCGCAGGAACGGCAAGGAGTATGGGGCTGAACGTGACCGGCGATTCGCCTTTCTGATCGTCAATTCATCAGACACAATGGCAAAAATGACACGCAAACGCAAATCCGCGCTCGAGAAATACGACGTGGAGAATGCGTACTCGATTGACGAAGCAGCGGGCATCGTGAAGGAGATTTCCTCCGCGACGTTCGACTCCTCCGTTGACCTCGCCGTCAGCCTCGGCGTGGATCCGCGAAAAGCCAACCAAATGGTCCGTGGCACGGTCTCACTTCCTCATGGAAGTGGAAAGAACGTCCGCGTACTGGTTCTCTGCACTCCTGACAAGGAAGCAGAGGCCAAGGAGGCAGGAGCGGATCACGTCGGTCTCGATGAGTATGTCGAGAAAATCAAAGGCGGATGGACCGATGTGGACGTGATCGTCACGACCCCTCAAGTGATGGGCAAAGTGGGCGCCCTGGGCCGAATTCTCGGACCGCGGGGCCTCATGCCTAACCCGAAATCGGGTACAGTCACTATGGAGGTCGGGAAGGCCGTTCAGGACGTCAAGGCGGGTAAAATTGACTTCAAGGTCGACAAGTATGGCATCATCCACGCTTCCGTAGGGAAGGTGAGCTTCTCGAAAGAGAAGATTTCGGAGAATGCCAATGAAGTCTTGCAGACCTTGGTGCGATTGCGCCCGTCTTCTGCGAAGGGCACCTACATCAAGAGCGTATACATCAGCTCAACGATGTCCCCGGGTGTCCGGATTGAATCGAAGTCGCTCAACAGCTAAGCAAGGAATCCATGACACGCGAAGAGAAAAATCAAGCGATCGAGGAGCTCCAAGCCCTGCTGCAGGACACCAATGTGTTGTACCTGGCGGACGCTTCGTCTCTAAATTCTGCCGACACGACCAAGTTGCGCGGAGAATGCTATAAGGCCGAAGTCAAGTTGCAAGTGGTGAAGAATACACTGCTTCGCATCGCGATGGAACGCACTGAGGGCCGTGAATACGGCGAACTCATGGACGTTCTCAAAGGCCAGACAGCGCTCATGGCGAGTTCTGTGGGCAATGCGCCCGCGAAACTCATCAAAGAGTTCCGCAAAAACAGCGAGCGCCCGATACTGAAAGGCGCTTACGTCGAAGAAGCGGTGTACATCGGTGACGATCAACTGAAGGCCCTCACGGAGATAAAGAGCAAAGACGAACTCCTCGGAGAACTCGTCGGCCTCCTCCAGAGCCCGATGAAGAACGTCCTCGGCGCACTGCAATCCGGTGGAAACACCATTTCCGGACTGGTCAAAGCACTTGGCGAACGCGAAGGTTGACTTTGACATCCCCATTGAACATCAAACAAGCAAACCCCAATATATCATGGCTGATTTGAAAACCATGGCAGAAGAGCTGGTGAACCTCACCGTAAAAGAGGTCAACGAGCTCGCAGAAATCCTCAAGGAAGAGTATGGCATCGAGCCGGCAGCCGCCGCAGCCGTTGTCGCTGGTCCCGCCGCAGGCGGTGGCGAAGGCGGTGGCGGTGAGGCGCAAACCGAATTCGACGTCATCCTCAAGGCCGCTGGTGGCTCCAAGCTCGCCGTCGTGAAGCTCGTGAAAGAGCTGACCGGCCAAGGCTTGAAGGAAGCCAAAGGCATCGTTGATGGAGCACCTGCCACCCTCAAGGAGGGCGTAGCCAAAGACGAGGCCGAGGCCCTCAAGACACAACTCGAGGAAGCCGGAGCCGAGGTTGAGATCAAGTAAGATCACAACCCGCTGAATTTCAGGAGGTCAGGCTGGGCGCAGGTCCCGGTCTGACCTTCTTGTACCCTGCTTCGAGCGGGTTACACCACCAAAGCCAACCTGCACCGCCTGCGATTTGTATATCTCCAACAGCCGCACCCTATGTTGACGCCCCAACTGCAGCAGCGACACTCTTTCGCCACAACCACCCCGGACCTCGCCTATCCGGATTTTCTCGACATTCAACTCCGTTCCTTTCGCGAGTTTTTCCAGCTTGAAACCAAGCCGGAGGACCGCGACACTGAGGGACTGTTTAAGGTGTTCAACGAGAACTTCCCGATCACGGACACTCGAAACCAATTCGTGCTGGAGTTTCTCGACTACTTCATTGACCCTCCCCGATACAACATCTCAGAGTGTATTGAGCGAGGTCTGACCTACAGTGTGCCGCTCAAGGCCAAGCTCAAGCTCTACTGCACGGATCCGGAACACGAGGACTTCGAGACCATCGTACAGGATGTCTATTTGGGCACCATTCCCTACATGACCCCAAAGGGTTCGTTTGTGGTAAATGGCGCTGAGCGCATTATCGTTAACCAGTTGCACCGTTCTCCAGGCGTGTTCTTTGGCCAGAGCCGACACGCCAACGGAACCAAGTTGTACAGTGCGCGAATCATTCCGTTCAAGGGCAGTTGGATTGAGTTCGCAACGGACATCAACAGTGTGATGTATGCTTACATCGACCGGAAAAAGAAACTTCCGGTAACGACACTGCTTCGCTCCATTGGTTACGAGTCGGACCGAGACATTCTGGGCATCTTCAACCTCGCTGAGGAGGTGAAGGTCTCCAAGGCCGGTGTCAAGCGCGTGTTGGGTCGTCGCTTGGCAGCCCGTGTGCTCAAGACGTGGATTGAAGATTTCGTGGATGAGGACACCGGCGAGGTGGTCAGCATCGAGCGAAATGAGCTTGTCCTGGACCGTGACACGGTTTTGGAAAAGGAGCACATCGAGCTCATCGTGGAGTCTGCGTCGAAGACCATCATCTTGCACAAGGAGGACATCAACCAGGCGGACTACGCCATCATCCACAACACCCTCCAAAAGGACCCTTCAAACAGTGAGAAGGAGGCCGTTGAATATATCTACAGGCAGTTACGGAACGCAGAGCCGCCAGATATGGACACGGCGAGAAGTGTGATTGACAAGCTGTTCTTCTCTGAGCAGCGTTATGACCTCGGTGAAGTCGGGCGATTCCGAATCAACCGGAAGTTGGGCATTGACATGTCCGAGGAGTCCCGTACGCTCACCAAGGACGACATCATCCTCATCATCAAGTTCCTGATTGACCTAGTCAACTCGAAGTCTGATGTGGACGACATTGACCACCTGTCCAACCGCCGTATCCGGACGGTGGGGGAGCAGCTTCACAATCAATTTGGTGTCGGTTTGGCCAGAATGGCCCGAACCATCCGTGAGCGGATGAACGTGCGTGACAATGAGGTCTTCACCCCGACTGACCTCATCAACGCCAAGACACTGAGCTCTGTGATCAACTCGTTTTTCGGAACGAACCAGTTGAGTCAGTTCATGGACCAGACCAACCCGCTGAGTGAGGTGACGCACAAGCGTCGAATCTCCGCCCTCGGCCCCGGTGGTTTGTCCCGTGAACGCGCAGGATTTGAGGTCCGCGATGTGCACTACACGCACTACGGTCGCCTGTGTACGATTGAGACACCGGAGGGCCCCAACATTGGATTGATCAGTTCCCTTTGTGTCTATGCTAAGGTGAATCGCCTCGGCTTCATCGAGACCCCATATCGCGAAGTGAATGAGGGTGTCGCCAAAGTCGGAGGTGAGGGCATCACATACTTGTCTGCCGAAGAGGAAGACAGTGCGATCATTGCCCAGGCCACTGTGGGACTCAATGACGACGGATCGTTCAAGAACGACATCATCAAGGCCCGTCTGCAAGGCGACTTCCCCTTGGTGGCGCCGAAGGAAATCAAGTACGTTGACGTCGCGCCGAACCAGATTGCATCCATCGCGGCATCGTTGATTCCTTTCTTGGAAAATGACGACGCCAACCGAGCACTTATGGGCTCAAACATGATGCGACAGGCCGTTCCGCTGATGCGCCCGAACAGCCCAATCGTGGGAACGGGATTGGAGAGTCAAGTGGCTCGTGACAGCCGGGTGTTGGCCACTGCAGAAGGAGACGGCGTAGTAGAGTATGTGGATGGCAATGAGATTCACATCCGGTACCACATGGATGAAAACGACCGCCTTGTTTCTTTCGAGAACGAGGTCAAGGTCTATGACATCACCAAATTCGCCAAGACCAACCAAGGCACCTGCATCAACCTGAAGCCCATTGTAGCCAATGGAATGCGGGTTGAGAAGGGAGACATCATGGTGGAGGGTTACTCCACGCAATCTGGTGAGCTTGCGCTTGGCCAGAATATGAAGGTGGCCTTCATGCCATGGAAGGGATACAACTTTGAGGACGCGATCGTGATCAGTGATCGTGTGGTCCGCGAGGATGTCTTCACGTCTTTGCACGTCACCGAATACAGCTTGGAGGTGCGCGATACAAAGCGCGGACAGGAGGAGCTCACCGCAGACATTCCCAATGTCAGCGAGGAGGCCACCAAAGACCTCGATGAGAATGGCCTCATTCGAATCGGTGCGCATGTGGGTGCAGGAGACATCCTGATCGGAAAAATCACGCCGAAGGGCGAGAGTGACCCGAGTCCGGAGGAGAAGTTGCTCCGTGCCATTTTCGGTGACAAGGCCGGCGATGTGAAAGACGCGTCTTTGAAGCTCGGCCCAAGTGCAAAAGGGGTGGTCATCGACAAGATGTTGTTCTCCCGCATGGTCAAGGATCGCAAGTCCAAGGCCGCGGACAAGGCCATCCTCGAAACCATCGATGGTGAATTTGACAAGGAGGCAGTCGTGCTGCGCAAGACCTTGGTGGAGAAGCTGATGAAAATCGTTGGCGGCAAAACCTCACAGGGTGTGCAGAACTACTACAAGGAGATGCAGATCAAGAAGGGTGTAAAGTTCACCCAACGCGCTCTGCAAACCTTGGACTTCAGCATCGTCAATACGGACGGATGGACCCGCGATGAAGGCAACAATGCCCTGGTCAAGCGCGTGGTCCACAACTACAACCTGAAGTACAATGACCTGCTCGGCACCTTCAAGCGGAAGAAATTCCAAGTGACGGTCGGAGACGAACTCCCCGCGGGAATCGTCAAGTTGGCCAAGGTCTTCGTCGCCAACAAGCGAAAGCTCAAGGTTGGAGACAAGATGGCGGGTCGCCACGGAAACAAGGGAATCGTGGCTCGCATTGTCCGTCAAGAGGACATGCCGTTCCTCGAGGATGGTACACCAGTGGACATCGTGCTCAACCCGTTGGGCGTTCCGTCGCGGATGAACCTCGGTCAGATTTACGAGACGGTTCTCGGATGGGCCGGCGAAAAGCTGGGCATGAAGTTTGCCACCCCGATTTTCGATGGTGCAAGTCTCGACGACATCTCAGGCTACACAGAGAAGGCCAACGTGCCGAGCTTCGGTGTGACACACCTGTATGACGGAGAGACCGGCGAGCGTTTTGACCAACCGGCCACTGTTGGCGTGATCTACATGATCAAGCTCAGCCACATGGTAGACGACAAGATGCACGCCCGTTCCATCGGTCCCTACAGCCTCATTACCCAGCAGCCATTGGGTGGTAAGGCACAGTTCGGTGGACAGCGTTTTGGAGAGATGGAGGTGTGGGCCCTCGAGGCCTTCGGCGCCTCTCACATCCTTCAAGAGATCCTCACGGTCAAGTCGGACGATGTCGTCGGCCGAGCCAAGACCTACGAGGCCATCGTCAAGGGCGATCCGATGCCGACCCCCGGCATACCGGAGTCCTTCAACGTTCTTATGCATGAATTGCGCGGATTGGGATTGACCGTGGCCCTCGAGGCCTGAGTCGCTCCTGCTTCTAATTATTGATCCTCACCAAGAGATGACCAACAACAAGACCCCGAAGCTCTCCAGCGACTTCAACAAAATCCGCATCAGCATGGCATCGCCCGAGGAAATCCTCGAGCAAAGCCACGGCGAAGTGCTGAAGCCCGAAACCATCAACTACCGGACGTATAAGCCGGAGCGCGATGGCCTATTCTGCGAGCGCATTTTCGGCCCTGTAAAGGACTACGAGTGCCATTGCGGTAAGTACAAGCGGATTCGGTACAAGGGAATCGTATGCGACCGATGTGGCGTGGAAGTGACCGAGAAGAAGGTCCGCCGCGAGCGCATGGGACACATCCAGCTCGTGATCCCCGTTGCGCACATCTGGTACTTCCGGAGCCTGCCCAACAAAATCGGATACTTGCTCGGATTGCCGACCAAGAAGCTCGACCAAATCATCTACTATGAGCGCTATGTGGTGATTCAGCCTGGTGTTGCGACCAAGACTGACGGAGAGGCATTGGATGTCAACGAGTTCCTCACTGAGGAGGAGTATCTCGACATTCTCGATACCCTGCCGAAGGACAACCAGTACTTGGACGAGAAGGACCCCAACAAGTTCGTGGCCAAAATGGGCGCTGAGGCCCTGCACGACATGCTGGCCAACCTCGACCTCGATACGCTGAGTTTCGATTTGCGCCACGCCGCCAACACGGAGACCAGCCAACAGAGAAAGAACGAGGCCCTCAAGCGCCTTCAGGTTGTGGAGGCCCTTCGTGATGCCAACCACCGTGTTGACAACAAGCCGGAATGGATGATCGTCAAGGTCGTTCCTGTTATTCCACCGGAATTGCGTCCATTGGTGCCGCTTGATGGAGGCCGTTTTGCCACATCAGACCTCAATGACTTGTACCGTCGGGTCATCATCCGCAACAACCGTCTGAAGCGCTTGATCGAAATCAAGGCCCCTGACGTGATCCTGCGGAATGAGAAGCGCATGTTGCAGGAGGCCGTCGACAGTCTGTTCGACAACAGCCGGAAGTCTTCTGCAGTCAAGACAGAGAGCAATCGCCCACTGAAGTCCCTCTCAGACAGTCTGAAGGGCAAGCAGGGACGTTTCCGTCAGAACCTGCTCGGTAAGCGTGTAGACTACTCTGCACGTTCAGTGATTGTCGTCGGTCCAGAGCTCAAGCTCCACGAGTGCGGCATGCCAAAGAACATGGCTGCTGAGCTCTACAAGCCGTTCATCATCCGAAAGATGATCGAACGTGGCGTGGTCAAGACGGTCAAGTCTGCTAAGAAAATTGTGGACGCCAAGGAACCCGTGGTCTGGGACATTTTGGAGAACGTGATGAAGTCGCACCCTGTGCTACTCAACCGTGCTCCGACGTTGCACCGACTGGGAATTCAGGCCTTCCAGCCGAAGATGATCGAGGGCAAGGCACTTCAGCTGCATCCCCTCGCTTGTACTGCGTTCAACGCTGACTTCGACGGAGACCAGATGGCCGTTCACCTGCCACTTGGGCCCGCCGCCATCTTGGAGGCGCAGCTCTTGATGCTGGCCAGCCACAACATTCTCAATCCGGCCAACGGCGCGCCGATTACCGTGCCTTCTCAGGACATGGTCCTGGGCCTGTACTACATCACGAAGGAGCGCAAGTCGACCAAGAAGGAGCCTGTGAAGGGAGAGGGCATGACGTTCTACTCTCCAGAGGAGGTCATCATTGCCTACAATGAAGGCCGCGCTGCGTTGCACGCGGGCATCAAGGTCCGCTGGGAGGACCACGAGGGCAATGCCAATTTGGTGGAGACCACTGTGGGCCGCGTGCTGTTCAATGAGGTCGTGCCAAACGAGGCCGGTTACGTGAACGAGCTCCTCACCAAGAAGAGCTTGCGGGGCATCATCTCCAACGTTCTGTTGGCTGTGGGTGTTCCCCGGACGGTTCAATTCCTTGACGACATCAAGAAGCTCGGCTTCACCATGGCGTACAAGGGTGGATTGAGCTTCAACCTCAACGACATCATCATCCCAGCGGAGAAGGTGAAGTTGGTGGACTCGGCCAATGACCAGGTCGGCGAAGTGATGGACAACTACAACATGGGCCTCATCACCAACAACGAGCGGTACAACCAGATCATCGACATCTGGACCAACACCAACTCGAGGTTGACCAACATCCTGATGGAGCGTTTGGAGACTGACAAGCAGGGCTTCAACTCGATTTACATGATGATGCACTCCGGAGCCCGTGGCTCCAAGGAGCAGATTCGCCAGCTGAGTGGCATGCGGGGCCTGATGGCCAAGCCGCAGAAGTCAAGTGCAGCCGGTGGTCAGGACATCATTGAGAATCCGATTTTGTCCAACTTCAAGGAAGGACTGTCCATTCTGGAGTACTTCATTTCTACGCACGGTGCGCGGAAGGGTCTGGCGGACACGGCCTTGAAGACGGCTGACGCTGGATACTTGACCCGCCGTCTTGTGGACGTGGCACAGGATGTGATCATCACGGAATACGATTGCGGTACCATCCGCGGTTTGACAGCTACGGCGTTGCGGAAGAACGAGGAAATCGTCGAGTCCCTTGCCGATCGAATCATTGGACGTACGTCCGTGCTCGATGTACAACATCCAGAAACTGGCGACCTCATCGTGGCCGGCGGAGAGGAATTCACCGAGGCCATTGCCGCCACTATTGAGGAGGCAGGCATCGACGAGGTGGAGATGCGCTCCGTGCTCACCTGCGAGAGCAGGAAGGGTGTGTGTGCCAAATGCTACGGCCGGGCGCTGAGCACCAACAGGCTTGTCCAAGAAGGTGAGGCTGTCGGTGTGATTGCCGCTCAGTCCATTGGTGAGCCTGGAACCCAGTTGACTTTGCGTACGTTCCACGTGGGTGGAACGGCCTCGAAGATTTCCGACGAGAATGAAATCACTGCCCGCCAAGACGGTGTGGTGGAACTCGAGGATTTGCGCACGGTGCAGCGGACCACCGCCGATGGTGAGGTTGAGACCGTTGTGGTGTCTCGCTCTACGGAGTTCAAGGTGATCGATCGGGAGATTGGAATCACGTTGAGCTCTACAAACCTTCCTTATGGTGGCGTGCTTCACGTCAAGGCCGGAAAGAAGATCAAGAAGGGTGACCTCATTTGTACTTGGGACCCTTATAACAATGCCATCATCTCCGAGGAAGAAGGAACGGTTGTCTTCGAAATGGTCGAGGAGGGCGTGACTTATCGTGAAGAGTTGGATGAGCAGACCGGTTTCCGTGAGATTGTCATCACCGAGACAAAGGACAAGAAGAAGAACCCGGCGATTCACATTGTGGGGGCCAAGGACGAGGTGCTCAAGGTGTACTCTCTCCCTGTTGGTGCTCACGTGAGCGTGCAAGAGGGAGACAAGGTGGGAACCGGCCGCATCTTGGCCAAGATTCCGCGTGTTGCTGGTAAGTCTGGAGACATCACGGGAGGTTTGCCGCGTGTGACTGAGCTATTTGAGGCCAGAAACCCATCCAACCCAGCCGTGGTTTCGGAGGTGGACGGAATCGTATCCTATGGAAAGATCAAGCGGGGTAACCGTGAGATTATCGTGGAGAGCCGCACTGGAGAGAAGCGCAAGTATCTCGTGCCTTTGGCGAAACACATCCTCGTGCAGGAGAATGACTTTGTCAAGGCCGGCATGCCCATGTCCGATGGAGCGACAACACCAGCTGACATCCTCGCGATTCAGGGTCCGACTGCAGTGCAGGAGTATCTGGTCAACGAGATCCAAGAGGTATATCGCCTTCAGGGTGTGAAGATCAACGACAAGCACTTCGAAGTCATCGTTCGACAGATGATGAAAAAAGTGGTCATCGAAGACCCAGGTGATACGCGTTTCTTGGAGAAGCAGTTCGTTGAGAAGGCAGACTTCAGGGACGAGAATGACCGCATGTTTGGCATGGTGGTCATCACCGATGCTGGAGACAGTGCCGATCTCAAGGAGGGCCAGATGGTCTCCGCCCGTCAACTTCGGGACGAGAATGGCGCCATTCGCCGGAATGATGGCAAGCTTGCCGAAGGCAGCGAGGCGCTTCCTGCTACAGCGCGTCCTCTCTTACAGCTGTCTCTTATACACATCTCCGAGCCCACGAGACTTCAC
>CAXHAW010000036.1:0-10448 GCA_964014525.1 uncultured bacterium | reverse complement strand
CCGACTTCCAGCTGGTGGCAGCCATGAATCCCTGTCCATGTGGACGGTACAGAGCTGATACAGAACACCGGGCGAAATGCACCTGCAGCAAACATTCCCGTCAACGTTATCTCCAGCGCATCAGTGGCCCCCTGTTGGACCGCATCGACATCCACCTTCAAATTGACCCTGTGGACCCCCGGTTGCTCCTTCCCGCTCCGGGAGCCCAAGGACGTCTCGAAAGAAAGACGCGGCTCGGCGCCGCTCAGGTCCTTCGTGACCGCGTGCTAGACGCCAGGAGACGGCAAACAGAGCGAAACCCGAAAGGAGCAACCAACCACCAATTGATGATGGAGGACCTCCACCATGTCCTCTCCTTGGGTCCAAAGGAGAGGAACCTCATGGCATCTTGCGCTGAGCGCTTCGAACTCAGTGCCCGAAGCCACGATCGCATTCTTCGCCTGGCCCGCACCATAGCAGACCTTCAAGGAGCCAATCGCGTTGATGCAGGTCATCTCGCGGAAGCCCTTTCCCATCGACGAGCCGGGCAAAGTCTAGACGAAGACGGTACAGTCCCCAGCAGCCCCAGTTTATTCTCAAGTTGAAACCCGAGTTTTGTCGCATGGATTCCACCCCCCAAAAAGCCGTGGTGCTTGCCGTCCGAGGAAAAGAACCGCGTTTCGGCAAGGGAAACTGGCTCGCCCCCAACTGCACCGTTGTTGGAGACGTAATCACAGGAGACGATTGTAGCGTCTGGTTTGGTGCGGTCGTTCGAGGCGATGTGTGTGCCATACGGCTGGGCTCCCGCGTCAATGTCCAAGACGGCGCGGTGCTTCACGGAACGTGGGAGAAGACAAACCTCACCATAGGAGATGAGGCCAGCATCGGACACAACGCCATTGTTCACGGGTGCACTGTGGAGGCCGGTGCCCTCATTGGCATGGGCGCCGTCGTTATGGACCGTGCCATTGTGGGCGAGGGGGCTGTGGTGGCAGCTGGAGCTGTGGTTCTCGAGGGTACACGCATCGGAGCAGGTGAACTTTGGGCTGGGGTGCCCGCGAAGAAAGTGAAGCCCGTGGGGGCAGCGCTGAAAAAGCACCTCTCAGCAACGGCAGTGCGCTACCGCGAATACGCGGGATGGTTCGAATAAGGATGAGCCCTCAGGCCCATAGAGGGTCGTGTTTTAAGTCGATGCCGTCCCCGAAAAACCGGGATGCAGACGCGCCGAAACTGGGCGTCAAATCACTCACGGCAAACTGGTGGTTTCCTTGAGCTGGACCAGTGTGCAGTAGCCCCTCTTCACCCAGCCTGACCCGAACGGATTCTGCCACGATGCCCGGCCCATCAATGACCTCCACGCCGTCTCCTAAAACGCGACGAAGCATGGCCATGGCCAAGGGATAATGGGTGCAGCCCGGGATGAGGGCATCCAACACACAGTCGGTGCCGTGGCCCCAGCCTGCGGCCTCCAAGTATGACAACAGAACCGGCTCCATCAGGGCGTGGTCTTGCCACCCCTCTTCAATCAATGGCGCCAACAGGGGCGTTGCCCACTCTTCCACCACGCCATTCCCTTTTGCCTCCTCTATCGCGGCGCGAAGCGTTCTTCCATAGATGCCGCTGCCCACAGTGGCCCGCGTTCCGATGACGCCAATGTGACGCCGGTCCTGTCTCGAAACAGCAGCGACAACTGGTGAGATGACATCGATGACGGGAACGCCATCTCCGGCCACATCTCTGACGGCTGAAGCGGCGGAGGCCGACGCCGAATTACAGGCAATGACCAGGGCTTTGCATCCCTGCTCTAGAAGGTGCTCCGCAATGCGGACCGACCAAGCCCGAACCAAATCCGGAGACCGGTCGCCATAGGGCATGTGGGCGGTGTCCCCGAAATAACTAAGCCGTTCTAGGGGCAATGCACGCGACAGCGCATCGGCAACAGTCAGGCCACCGATGCCCGAATCAAAAATTCCAATGGGGGCTTCAGAGCCCAAGCTTGGCCTTGACGAGCGCGAGAACATCCTCACCCCCGTTGTACACCGTGGAGCCCGTGGATGTGTCAAAGATGTAGGTGAAGCCTTCTTCGGCACCCACCTCCTCAATGGCCGTTCGGGCGCGCTGAATCATCGGCTCCAACAGGCTCTGCTCCAGCATGCCCAATTCCTGCTGAACCGTGGCGTAAAACTGCTCCAGACCCTGCTGATCTTGTGTGATGTCTTGCTCCTTCTGGGTGCGGATGGCCGTGGGCCAAGACTCCGCTTTCTGCTGGTACTCTGCGACCTTGCCCTCAAGCTCTCCCTGCATGCGAACAATCTCCTGCTCGTATTGGGCTGCTGCGCCTTCGATTTCCGACTGGATGTTGTTGCGTTCGGGCATCGCCTCAAGCAGTGCCTGCGTATCGATGTGACCAAACTTGGCCTCCATAACCTGAGCCGAGGCGGCAGAGGTAAAGAACAACGCGGCCATCATCAGGCCTTGGGTAATCGTGAATTTCATGTTGTGTATTGTGTTGGGTTCAGCAGTCAATTGTTCACTGCTTGGGGCGGCCTCCGCCCTTGATTCCGGAATTGACCCGGTTGGTGATTTGCTCTTTGCGATCGTCAAGTTTGCCCTTGCCCTTGTCGAGGGTGTCGTTCATGCGGTCCTGAAGGCTTTTTCCCTTCTCCTCATCCTCGGTCTCTTCTCCACCCACAATTTCTCCTGGCGTGTAGCCCAACTCCTTGATGATGCGATCCGACACATCGTACTTCGGGTTGGTGTAGAGCATATTGCTCTCCTTCGCCTTGTCAAAAATGACCATGTACTGGCGCTGTCCTGCAAGGTCCTTGAGCGCTTGGAACAACTGCTCCTGAATCGGCTGAATCAACTCCTGACGCTTCTGAAAAAGCTCCCCTTCCACGCCGAACTTGGCCTTTTGCATGTCCGTCGCCTCTGTTCGCTTCCCTGAAATCTCCTCCTCGCGCTTCCGGCGCATCTCAGGCGTCAGCAACACACGCTCGGCACGGTACGCCGTTTCAAGCTGATTGGCTGCCTCGTACTTCTCTTCGATTTCATCGAGCCAACCCGAGGCGAGGCTGTTCAACTCCTTTTGGGCCTCCGAATATTCGGGAAGGTGCTGCAGGATGTACTCGGTATCCACGTAAGCATACTTCTGGGCGCCGGCATTCAGCGAGCAGAACAGCAGAAGAACTGGAAATAGAAATCGGAGACTACGCATGGCGTGATGGTCAGCAAAAATAAGGTGCGTCGGGTGCACAACGTTCAACTCCATGGGTTTCGCGCCTGCGCTTACAAATCACCGATGTTCATGCCCATCGAGAAGTGGAATTGGCCACGGGCCATCGATGGGGCAATGGGCACATCGTCAAACCTCCATCCGTAGTCCAGACCAAGAAGGCCAAACATGGGGAGGAAGATGCGCATGCCGATTCCCCCCGCGCGGTACACATCGAATGGATTGAAGCCATCACCGGTTTCCCAGGTGTTTCCGGCCTCGAGGAACGCCATGGTGTATATCGTGGCACTCGGATTGGTGCTCAAGGGGTAACGCAACTCTGCGCCGTATTTGGCAATCGCACCCGCACCCGTGTTCTGATCAGGTGCAGTCAAGGAGAGGTTGTCATAGCCACGCAGGGAAACGATTTCGCGGCCATCGAGAACGAATCCGCTGAGGAACACGCCACCGAGGTAAAAGCGCTCAAAGGGAGACAACCCGATTTGGCGATTGTACTGGCCGATGATGCCCCCACCAAAATAGGTGCGCAAGACCAGCGACTTCGGGTTTTCCCCTCCACCTGTGGTGAGCGGGGTATACCAGTTGGCCACAAACTTCCACTTGTGGTACTCAACAAAGCGGAACCGATCTTGGTCATCCAAGGCGCTCCAGTTCCGACCGGGCTGGAAAAGGCTGTATGGCGGGGTCGCCTTGATGTTGAGTCGGATCTCGGAGCCCCACACTGGGAAGATTGGATCGCTAACCGAGTTTCGGCTCACCACAAGGTTGAGCGCGATGTTGTTGGACTTGCCGTCGGTGAAACTGAAAAGGCCACTGTTGTATTGATCGAAATCGAAATGCTGGTAGCTCAGGCCCGCGTTGACGACGAACCAGTCGTCCGGTTTGTTCCATCTCTGTCCGATGGAAGCCGACACCCCGGTGATCATGAGGGTCTGACGGTTCGGATTGTCCGCCCCTTCTATTCGCTTGGGTTGGCCATTGGACTGGATTGATCGCCAAGCCGCAACGGTGAGGGCATTCGGCTTCTTGCCCCCGAGCCAAGGCTCAGTGAAGCTGACATTGTAGCTCTGGAAGAACAGGCCATTGGACTGGGCGCGGTCGCTCACCCTTTGTCCATCTCCCATGGGAACCGGACGCCACGACCCCTTCTTGAAGGCCTTGCCCACCGCGAAGTTGTTGAATGTCACACCCAGGGAGCCGACAATACGTCCGCCGCCCCATCCCCCTTGGAGTTCAATCTGGTCCGTCGGCTTCTCCTCCACCACGTATTCGATGTCGACCGTTCCTTTCTCTGGATTCTGAACCGGATTGATGCCAAACGCTTCGGGGTTGAAATAGTTCAACTGACTGAGCTCGCGCTGGGTCCGAATCACGTCCGTTCGACTAAACAAATCCCCCGGCATGGTCCGGATCTCACGCCGGATGACGTGGTCGCTGGTTTTGGTGTTGCCTCGCACATCCACCCGCCCGATTCGGAATTGCTTTCCTTCCACGAGTCGCACCTCTAGATCGATGCTGTCGTTCTCGGCGCGAACCTCAACGGGGATTGCCTGAAAGGTCAGATACCCATCATCGCTGTACAGCGTGCTCAGGTCAATGCCTTTGGGGTTCATGAAGAGCCGCTTCTCTAACTCTGCCACATCATACAGGTCTCCGCGTTGGAAGCCAAGCAGACTGTCCAACTGCCCACTGCTGTATTTGGTGTTTCCGGTAAAGGTGATTTCTCTAAGATGGAATTGTCCGCCCTCGTCAATCTCCATGGAAATGCCCAAGTCCCCGTCGGGCGTGCGGTAGAGGCTGTCCTTCTCAATCCGGGCATTGCGGTACCCCTTCTCACGGTAGTGAGCAACGACGGCATCGAGGTCCGCGCTGAATTCCTCCTCGAGGAACTTGGACGCCTTGAAAATTCGCCACCAGGCACGCTCCTTCACGTTGCGCATCTTCCGCCTCAATGACTTTTCGGGAACCGCACTGGCACCCGCGATTCGGATCTCACCAACCTTAATCTTCTGCCCTTTTTCGATGTGAATGTCCACTCGGGAGGCATTTTCTAGGAGGCTGTCCCTTGTGTCGGTGACCGTCACCTTGGCATCGAAAAAACCCTTCTCGACATAGTGGTCCTCAAGAATGCGGCGGGCAGTGACCTTGAGGTTCTCATTGACAATCTGCCCGCGCACCAAATCCAACTTGCCCCTGAGGGTCTCTTGCTCTCCGCGCTTGACTCCGGTGAAACCATACTTGGTCAAACGCGGCATTTCCTTTACCCGAATCACCAGGTAGACATCGTCTCCCCGTCGCTCCGCCAAATCGATGGAAACATCGCTGAACAAGCGCTGGTCCCAAAGATTGCGAACGGCATCGCTCATTCGGTCTCCCGGTATGGTGACCTCGTCTCCCACTTGGAGACCACTGAACAACTTGACGGCCTGAACGTCCGTAAAATCAGCACCGAGGACGGTCAATCCCGCAATGCGATAGTCGGAGGGAACAGCGAGATCAATCGCTGTTTCCGCAACTTGACATTGAGCGGGCAATCCCAATCCCAAAAGAAGGACCAAGGCCCAGAACCCAGCTTCCCTTTGCTTTCTCATTCGTTCAGCTTTCCCCTCCATTGGGCACGTGGTGCAATTGTTCCCCGGTCCGGCCAAAACGGCGTTCCCTTCCCCTGAATTCATGAATGGCTGCCCGAAAGTGGTCTTCTCTGAAATCCGGCCACATGACCGGGGAGAAATGAAGTTCAGCATAGGCCAACTGCCAGAGCAGAAAATTGCTCAGCCTTTGCTCACCGCTCGTCCTGATGAGCAACTCCGGGTCTGGCACGTTTGGCATACTCATGAATTGTCGAAGCCCCCCTTCGTCGATGGCTTCGGCCTTGATACCAGAGCGTACAATGGCCTTCACGGCTTCTGTTATTTCCCACCTGCCGCTGTAACTCAACGCCAGGATCAGGCTCAGCCCAGTGCAATCAGCCGTCCTTTCCTCGACATCATACAAGGCCTTACGACACGATTCGGGCAGGCTCTCCAAAGCCCCAATGGACCGCAAGCGAACCCCTTGGGAAACCAGCTCCTCTACTTCACCGGCGAGGCTGCGAACCAACAATTCCATCAATGCGTTGACCTCATCCTTTGGGCGCGACCAATTTTCTGTGCTGAATGCATAGAGCGTGAGAAATTCCACGCCCAATTCTCCTGCCGCCCGGACCATGGCCCGAACACTCTCCACGCCGTGCGCATGGCCAAAGACGCGGTCTTCTCCACGCTCACGCGCCCAGCGGCCATTGCCATCCATGATGACGGCCACGTGGCGTGGCAATGGATTGGCGTCGGAGGCGGAATCAACCATGGTGTTTCTCAGCTGCCCTTGGGTGTGGCGAAGGTGGCTCAGCGACAAGTGCCCTGCAAGGTAGTTCCCCTCTCGACGCCCGTCTTTGGGAGTTTTTCACCTAATCGCACAGACCTTCAACGTTCCCAGCAGGTGGTTGGCGATTTGTCGATTCGAAAGGTCAACGACACGCTCATGACGGCAAACCGATCGTCGAGGCCATTGTACCCTCTCATCTGACCAACCGGGTCTTCTAAGTTGCCTTCCCGCTCAATGCGGGCTTCACTCAGCAATTCGGACAGTGGGCCAGCCTCTTCCTCGAGGACGGCAAGACTGGCATAGTAGCCGGCGACATCGTCTAGATGGTCCGTCCACGTCTTCCGCATGCCCCACTCGAAATTCAAGGCTGAAAATTGGCCCAGGTTCATCTTGAATCCGAAACCGAAAGGCACTGCAAAACCAGTGGTGGAGTATCGACTGCCACCAGCAGCGCTCGACGTGCCCTGCCCCTCCGTCCCGAGGGGTTGAAGTGCATACCAGACGCCATCAATTTCTGCTTCTGGCATGTGGCTGTACAGAGACAGTCCAGCAAAAAGATATCCCGCGAACCGGTCCTTGGTGTTGCCAATCTGGTATCGAGAATAGTTGAATTCAGCCACGACCGACCCCTCCGTAATGGCGTTCCGAAAGTGCAGGTTTCGGTTGGCGATCCAAGGGTCATTCGAATCCGAATCATGGTAGAGGAGGTTGGTTCGGTGCACCGCAGCGCGAACCCCAAAGCGGCGGGTCATGTTGAACCGCATGAACCCCCCAAATCCAGGCTGAAACCGCCCCTTGAAATGGCCATTGGGGTTCATTTCTCCCAAGTAATAACCGGTCCCGATGGCAAACCCCATGGTCTTGCTCTTTTCGAACTTGCTCTGCGCCGAGACAGAGGTGCTCGACTGCACCATACACAAGAGGACCATGAAGGCAAGCAGAGAGCGGAGCGAAGGGAGCATGGTCATCGGGGTGAGGAATTAACGCAAATCCGAGTCGATTTCGTGCGAGCCAGCGCTGGATGGCCCCTCTCGGCCGTCAAGCCCCAGATGAAGCTTCCTGCGCACGGTTTCAATGAAGTCCCCACCGGGCAGCTGGACCAGGAGGAACGGGCGGTCTGCTCGACGAACCAAGAATCTCGCTGGCACCGCCACTTTGTGGGAACGCGTATCCAATGTGACCATCAGATGGTCGTCACGGCCCTCGGCCAGGATTTCAAGCGTTCCGTCTGCCGGAATGACCAATGGGCGATCGTTGAGGTTGTGTGGAGCAATGGGGTTGAGCACAATTGCATCGCTGGCGGGGTGCACAATAGGGCCGCCGCAACTCAAGGAATACGCCGTCGACCCGGTGGCCGTCGAGACGATGAGCCCGTCCGCCCAATACCTATTGACGAATGTCCCTTCGCGATGGACGGAGATTCGAATCATGCTGGCCACATCGCGCCGATGGACCGTCACCTCATTGAGGGCCACGCCTTCAGCCTCCAAGTCAAGGCCCGGAAACTCAACCGAAAGCATGTTTCTTTCCTCCACAGTATATCCCCCGGACAGGATGTCTCCCAACAGGAGCTCAGCCTCTTCAATAGGCACATGGGCCAAGAACCCCAGCCGGCCCGTGTTGATTCCCAAAACCGGAATGGACTCTGCACCCACCATGGATGCTGTCTCCAAAACCGTTCCATCCCCTCCGAGTGACAGCACCATATCAGGTGCCGGCGTGACGCCCGGTTGATGCACCCGCATGCCACTAGAGGCCCAGTCCAACCCATTCTCGGTCAAAAGCTTTGCGTAGGCTTCGGTCAACACCCGAACGATTTTGCGGGTCTCCAGCATCCTAAGGACAGGCTGAATGCGCTTCAATAGGTCTCCTTCCAAGGCTTTGCCATGGATCAGAACCGTGCGGACTTCTGGGCTTTGGGCCATCGTTGTCAGGTGTTCATGTAGCGAATGAAGGCCGCCATGCGCTTCTTCATGTCTTCCGCATACTCCTCTGCACGGTAAAATGCGCTCACCGCATACCCGTGCCGCCTCAATGAATCGATTAGGCCTTCGATGTCTCGGGTGGAAAGTCGAAGGGCCAGTTCAGCATGATCAGACTGGGTCCCGTCGCTGACCAGAACCTGAAGGATCTTCACCCCTTCTGATTCGACCCGATGGGATATCTGCGCCAGACTGTAGTCCTTCCAAGGAACCTCTAGCGTTAAGATGCTGCCCTCACTGTATGGGGTAAGGCTGTGATGAAATGCCTTCCAGAGGTGGGCCCGATCGATGCTGCCTAACAAAATCCCCTCTTCCACAACGGGCACGATGCTCACCTCCGCTTCGCACAATACATCCACCACTTCGAGAAAGTGCTGACCCGGCGCGACCATGACAGGCATCAATTGCACATTGGTCAAAAAGGTGGCCTCACCTTCTTGGTCGAGAAGGTGTTGTTCTGCCACCAAACCGAGATACCTGCCCTCGGCGCAGACGGGCAAATGCTCCACCTTGAGTTCATCCATGGCGCGCAGCGCCTTGTCCAAAGTGTCTCCGGGATCGAGCGAAATAAGCTCAGGGTTGGTAATGCTTGCTGCGTGCATGGACGAAAATCTACTCTGGGTGGAGACTTTTGCGAAATTAGCGGTCGATTAGACGTCCTGCTGTCCCCTGTCCATGGAAACTTTCCCAACGCGACTAAGCGTCAACATCAATAAGGTGGCCACACTCCGGAATGCGCGGGGTGGACGCACCCCCTGTCCTATTGAAGCCGCTCGCAGAATCCAACAATGGGGCGCAGACGGAATCACGGTTCATCCGCGGCCAGACGCCCGTCACATCACCTATGACGACGTCCGGAACCTCCGCCCTCGGGTCCACACCGAATTCAACATCGAAGGATATCCTTCTGCGGATTTTGTGGACCTCGTGCTGTCGGTTCAACCCGAACAAGTCACGCTGGTCCCTGACCCACCCGATGTACTGACCTCCAACGCCGGCTGGGACACCCTCGGCGAAGCAGAACGGCTTCGCCCGGTCCTTGACCAATTCCGCGAGGCAGGCATTCGAACGAGCCTATTCATCGACACGGATGATGCCCGTATTCGCGCAGCAGCAGAATTGGGTGCTGACCGGGTTGAATTGTACACTGAAGCATACGCAGTTGGATTCGCTGATGAGCCCCATTCGGCTGTGGCACCCTTTGTGCGCGCTGCATCCACGGCCCACGCTGTTGGACTCGGGGTCAATGCCGGACACGACTTGAATCTTGGAAACCTCCCCCACTTTGCCGCTTCCGTCCCTCACCTCGCTGAAGTCTCCATCGGGCATGCCCTCATTTCAGACGCCCTCTACCTCGGCCTCCAAAATGCCGTAGGCCAATACAAGGAAGCCTTGCGGCCGCGCAGCTGACCATGGTTCTCTTCCACCGCATTCTGGGCGAAGCAGCCTCTCCCAATGGCCCCGCGCCCCTTTTTGTGCTCCACGGCTTGCTCGGCTCCTCTGACAATTGGCAAACCTTGGGTAACCGATG
Organism: uncultured bacterium; assembly: GCA_964014525.1. Taxonomy (GTDB): domain Bacteria; phylum Bacteroidota; class Bacteroidia; order Flavobacteriales_D; family Sanyastnellaceae; genus UBA8752. Next base: position 358 of record CAXHAW010000036.1, on the reverse strand, counting down.
GGCACATGGTCGGCCTGTCATACTCGTCGACCAGCGAAATCATGGGCGGAGCCCGCATCACCCAAGTCACGTCTACCCCGATATGGTGGTGGATCTGCTCGACACAATGGACCACCTGGGAATAGAGCGAGCCGATATACTCGGACACAGCATGGGGGGCAAAACAGTGATGCATTTCGCAGACCGTCATCCTGGCCGATGCCGACGGTTGATCATTGCGGACATCGCACCCATTGCCTATCCTCCCCACCACACGCCTCTGTTTGATGCCCTTTCTGCGCTAGACCTTACTCGTTTCGAAAGAAGACAAGACGTCGACTCAGCATTGGCTCAATCCATCAAAGAACCGGGGGTGCGA
>CAXHAW010000035.1:0-10506 GCA_964014525.1 uncultured bacterium | reverse complement strand
GCGGATCAAATCGCACTTCTGGACATTAGAAAAGGCGACCTGGTCCGGGTAGAAAAAGGAGGCGAAATCATACCGAAAGTGGTGGGCGTGGTACTCGATGAGCGCCCTGCCGGCAGTGTGCCCCATGTCTATGCTGATCGCTGCCCAGATTGCGAAACCGAATTGGAAAGGGCAGAGGAGGAGGCCCGTCATTATTGTCCAAATGCGTTGGGGTGCCCCGAGCAGATCAAGGGCAGAATTGAACATTTCGCCAGCCGCAAAGCGATGAACATCGATGGGCTGGGTGACAAAAGTGTGAGTCAGCTTTGGTCGGCTGGCTTGATTCGCAACCCTGCTGACCTGTATGGCCTGACCTTGACTTCCCTGCTGAATTTGGATCGCATGGGGGAAACCAAGGCCGGAAACCTGCTCTCCGGTATCGAGATTTCGAAGTCCATTCCGTTTGAGCGCGTTCTCTTTGCGCTGGGCATCCGCCATGTGGGGGAGACGGTTGCCAAGCGCTTGGCTCGCCATTTCGTCACGTTGGATTCACTTCAGGCAGCATCTAAGGACTCTCTTTTGGAACTGGATGTGGTCGGTCCGGTCATTGCTGATGCGGTGCTGGCGTTTTTTGCCGATGAGCGTCATGTATTCCATGTGAATCGGTTGCGGGAGGCGGGACTAAGGTTTGAGGCAGACAAGGAGGAGGGCCGCACAGGAAACGCACTAGCTGGAAAGCGATGCGTGGTCAGCGGTGTATTCAGTATGCCTCGGGATCAGGTCAAGCGATTGGTCGAGCAGCACGGCGGAAAATTGTCAGGAAGCGTTTCAGGGAGCACCGATTTTCTCATCGCAGGCGAAAAAATGGGGCCCGCAAAGCGGGAGAAAGCCGAACGCGCGGGAGTGCGGATTTTGACAGAATTTCAGTTCGTTGACTTGATATCCTAATAGGGCTGTGTGATTAGGATTTTTGGGCGTGAATTACATGATTTGTATTCGTCCTGTTTCTGCGCTTGGATTGGCTTAAATTGATGTATCCAATTGCTGAGAATGAACAACTTGACTCGCAGCTTGGCCATGTTCATGGCCATCGCCTTCGCAGGGCTCACCGGAAACGGACAATCTTGCATTGATCCCGATGCTTGTAATTATGATCTCGATGCTGGAATTCCGGATGCCGTGTGCCTCGAGTTGGAGTCCTATGCGACCCACACTTCGGGTGAGTTGGCGGGGATGACCACCTGGCGGTTGTATGTCCATTCTGCGCATCCAGACGACTTCGTGACAGCAGTCTTTGGCAATGCCAATGAACCCTTGTCGTTGACCACAACGACCAGCTTCTATCAAAATGCGTTGGGAGGGGCGACGGCGGAGGCCATCAATCCTATGTTGTTGGAGCTCGGAATCGATCCCGATTTGGAGTTTGACAGCTACGTGACAATTGGCCTGACCCAACAAGCCGATGCGAGTGCGGGTGAAAATGGAGTGAGCACAGCTGCCTCCCCTGACCAAAATTGGCTGTCAGCCTTTGACCCCGGCGGTGGAGCGCCTGGAGGAGACCTCGTAATCAACGACCTCGTGGGCGGCCTTTGGTTCATCTTCAACGGAGATACAAATGGTGCTCCAGACGAAGATGGCCGAATCCTGTTGGCGCAATTGACGACTTCTGGAGACATAGGAGGCACCGTAAACATTCAATATTTCCCAGCTGGTGGCGATGCCTCTACAGCGACATTGTCGCTTGACACGCCATGCGATTTTGGCAGTATAGACGATTGTGACTACCCTGAAGCGTATGAGGATTGCGAGGGGAATTGCATCAATGATGCAGACGAAGACCTCGTTTGTGATGAAGTTGACGATTGTGTGGGTGCATATGATGCACTCGGTGTATGCAATGGAAATTGTGAAGCAGATGCAGATGGAGACGGCATCTGCGACGACGACGATGACTGCATCGGCACGCTGGACGCATGTGGCATCTGCAATGGCCCGGGTGCCGTTTATGATTGTGGATGTTCAGGCATTCCTGATGGAGACTGCGATTGTGACGGGAACCAAGTCGACGTCCTCGGTGATTGTGGAGGCGGTTGCACAGCCGATGCTGATGCGGATGGAATCTGTGATGACACTGATGACTGTGTCGGCTCCCTCGATGCGATAGGCGTATGCAATGGAGACTGCGCCGAGGATGTGGACTCAGATGGAATTTGTGACGATGAGGATGATTGTGTTGGCCAATTGGACGCTTGTGGTGTCTGCAATGGCAATGGTCCTTCAGGTGATTGTGGTTGCGATGACATCCCTGCCGGGGACTGTGATTGTGACGGAAACCAATTGGACGCCATAGGGGTCTGCGGAGGGACGTGCACTGAGGATGCAGACGGAGACGATGTCTGTGATGATGTCGACGATTGCATCGGTCAGCTTGACGCTTGTGGTGTATGCAATGGTCAAGGTGCTGTTTATGAATGTGGATGTGCGGACACTCCAGCTGGCGATTGCGACTGCGATGGCAACCAGCTCGACGATTGTGGCGTATGCGGTGGCCCCGGATCAATTCTTGATTGTGGGTGTTCTGCAATCCCAGATGGCGACTGTGATTGTGATGGAAACCAAGCCGATGCGATTGGCGTGTGCGGTGGAAGCTGCACGGCAGATGCTGACGGAGATGGCCTCTGTGACGATGTCGATGACTGCATTGGCTCTTTGGACGCATGCGGCATTTGCAATGGTCTAGGTGCCATCTATGACTGCGGTTGCAACGACATCCCCGATGGCGATTGCGATTGCGGTGGAATCCAAGTGGACGCCTTGGGCGTCTGTGGGGGAGATTGTGTGTCAGACGATAACGACAATGGCATCTGTGACCTCTATGAGGGCTCCGGTTGCGCCGATGAGGAGGCGTGCAACTTTGATCCATTGGCCGAGCCTGTGGATGACACTGAGGAGGACGATTACTGTCTGATCACCGAAGTGGTTGCTGACCATACCGAAGGCGACCTAGCGGGCTTTACGACCTACAGGGTGTCGATACAAACCCTGCATCCAACCGATTTCATCACGTCAGTCTCGGGCAATTCAAACTTGCCAACTTACGTGCAGACGACCACATCATTCTATCAGAACATGTTTGGGGCGACGACACCAGCCAACCTGAACCCAATTCTGGTGTCGAGTTTCCCCGATATGGCTTACGACAGTTGGATTACCATCGGCCTCGATGGACCTGCTGACCTTTCTGCAGGAGAGACAAATGTTTCTTTGGTGGAGTCTCCCGGTCAAGGATGGTCCATGCTGTTTGATCCGGGCAATGGACTTCCTGGATCAGACATTATCATAGACGATTTGGTGGGGGGAGTATGGTACATCCTAAACGGCGATGTCAATGGCATCCCCGATGAGAATGGCCGTGTCTTGCTTGGTCAATTCACGACAGATGGTGAGTTGTCTGGGAACATGCAAGTTCAGGTGTTCCCGCAGGGAGACAACATCAATTACATCCTCGTTGACCTTCCGCTCGGCATGGGGGTGGGTTGCACAACGGTCGGAGGCGATGACACCTGCTTATACGATGATGCTGTGGGCGATTGCGGTGGCGATTGTGCCGCAGATGTCGATTCAGATGGCATTTGTGACGATGAGGATGACTGCATTGGTGTTGTGGACGCTTGTGGGGTCTGCAATGGGGCTGGTGATATATACGATTGTGGATGCAGTGACATCCCCGCGGGCGACTGTGACTGCGACGGAAACCAGTTAGACGCGCTTGGAGTCTGCGGAGGGGCGTGCAGTGCAGATGCCGATTCAGATGGAATTTGTGACGATGAGGACGACTGCATAGGCGCCATTGATGAATGCGGAATTTGCAATGGTCCAGGCGCCTCAGGAGAGTGCGGTTGCGATGAAATTCCCGACGGTGCATGCGATTGTGAAGGCAATGCACTCGATGCCATTGGAGATTGCGGTGGAGACTGCGCAGCCGATGACGATTCAGATGGCATTTGTGACGACGAGGATGACTGCATTGGCTCTTTGGACGCATGCGGCATTTGCAATGGCCCTGGCGCCATTTATGATTGTGGATGCGGAGATACACCTGACGGTGATTGCGATTGTGATGGCAATCAATTGGACGCGTTTGGCGAGTGCGGCGGAGACTGCACTGCTGACGTAAACGAGAATGGCATTTGTGATGATGCCGAGCCTCAGACCTGCGACGATCAGGATGCGTGCAATTATGATCCAAACGCCCTTCCCTTCGTCCCGACACCTGCGGATGAAGGATACTGCGCTGAACTCCGTGTGATTGCAGAGCACAATTCTGGAGAATTGGCCGGGATGACGACGTATCAGGTTTTGATTCACACAGAGAATCACACGGACTTTGTGTCCTCTGTCTACGGCAATGCCATTGATCCTCTCGAGGTGACCACGAGCACTGCATTTTTCCAGCACGTGCTTGGCGGTGTGACCCCGGAGTCAGTCAATCCAATTTTGCTGGACACATACCCCAACCTGGCATACGACAGTTGGGTGACCATAGGTTTGGACGGTCCTGCTGATTCGGATGCAGGAGAGAGTGCGACATCGACGGTTCAATCGCCAGCTCAGCTTTGGGTCGTGGATTTTGAGCCCGGTTCTGGCGCAGGGGGTGGTAGCATCATTATGAACGATGCCGTGGGTGGAGTATGGTATATCCTGAACGGAGATTCCAATGGTCTGCCTGGAGCGGAGGGCACGGTGCTGCTTGGACAGTTCACCACCGATGGCGATCTGTCCGGAACGGTCAACGTTCAAATCTTCCCAGAGGGAGACAACATCAATTTCATCACGGTCAGCCTGCCCATCGGCGGCAATTGCGTGGAACAAACAGAAAACCCGAGCTGCATCTATCCCGAATCCGATATCGTGGATTGCGATGGAAACTGTGTTAGCGATGCGGATGGGGACGAGGTCTGCGACGCGGATGAGGTTCCCGGTTGCACCGACAATGGGGCCTGCAATTACAACGCTGAGGCCACAGATGATGATGGGTCTTGTCTTGAGTCTGACGAATGCGGTGTGTGCGGTGGCCCAGGCGCTGTCTACGATTGTGGTTGCAGCGGCATACCCGCAGGCGACTGCGACTGTGACGGAAACCAATTGGACATTGTGGGAGACTGCGGTGGCGATTGTACGACGGATGCCGATGGCGATGGCGTATGCGACGATGAGGACGACTGTGTGGGCGCATATGACGAATGCGGCATCTGCAATGGCCCTGGCGCTTCAGGGGAATGCGGTTGTGAGGACATTCCGAATGGCGACTGTGATTGTGAAGGAAACCAGTTGGATGCGCTCGGCGTATGCGGCGGAGACTGCGCAGCTGATGCCGATTCTGATGGAATCTGTGACGACGATGACGACTGCATTGGGTCCTACGACGCATGCGATGTCTGCAATGGCCCTGGTGCCATCTATGATTGCGGATGTGCAGACATACCCGATGGTGACTGCGATTGTGATGGCAATCAACTGGACGTCATAGGCGAGTGTGGCGGAGACTGCACGGCTGACGTGAACGAGAACGGCATTTGTGATGATGTTGAGCCTCAGACTTGTGACGACCCCGGTGCCTGCAACTATGATCCAAACGCCCTTCCTTTCGTTCCGACTCCTGTGGATGAAGGATACTGCGCTGAACTTCGCCTCATTGAAGAGCACAATTCTGGAGAATTGGCCGGTATGACGACGTACCAAGTTCTGCTTCACACGGAGAATCAAACGGACTTTGTCTCCTCTGTCTACGGCAATTCCAATGATCCTCTCGACGTGACCACGAGCACTTCATTTTTCCAGCACGCCCTTGGTGGTTTGACCCCGGAGTCAGTGAACCCAATTTTGCTTTTCACATACCCCAATTTGGCCTATGACAGTTGGGTGACCATCGGTCTTGATGGCCCTGCTAATTCGAATGCTGGAGAGAGCGGAGCATCTACAGTTCAATCACCTGCTCAGTTGTGGGTCACAGATTTTGAGCCCGGTTTTGGTGCAGCTGGGGGCGACATCGTCATGAACGATGCCGTTGGAGGGGTATGGTATATCCTGAACGGAGATTCCAATGGTTTGCCAAAAGCGGATGGCACGGTTCTGCTTGGACAATTCACCACTGACGGCGAGTTGTCTGGCACGGTCAACGTTCAAATCTTCCCGGAGGGTGACAACGTCAACTTCATCACGGTAAGCTTGCCCATCGGAGGCGACTGCGTGGAGCAAACGGTGAACCCGACATGCACCTACCCCGACTCCGATCTTGTGGATTGCGATGGCAACTGCATCGACGACGCGGATGGAGATGACGTTTGCGATGCCGATGAGGTTCCGGGCTGCACTGACGAAGACGCCTGTAACTACAATTCGGACGCCACGGATGAAGATGGGTCCTGTTTGCAATTCGATTCGTGTGAAGTATGCGGAGGAACAGGCATCCCAGATGGTGATTGTGACTGCGACGGTAATCAGTTAGATGCTGTTGGAATCTGTGCTGGATCCTGTTTGGCGGATGTCGATGCTGATGGAATTTGTGATGATGTGGATGACTGCGTGGGAGCCTATGACTCATGTGGAGAGTGCAATGGTCCTGGCCCCATCTTCGAGTGTGGATGTTCAGACATTCCAGATGGCGACTGTGATTGCGACGGAAACCAGTTGGACGTTATTGGCGTTTGTGGTGGCGATTGTATTGTGGACGCTGATACCGACGGCATTTGCGATGATGTAGACGACTGTGTAGGAGCCTATGATTCATGCGGCCAATGCAATGGCCCAGGCGCGATCTACGCGTGCGGTTGCTCAGACATTCTAGCAGGCGATTGCGACTGCGATGGCAACCAGCTTGACGCCGTTGGAGTTTGTGGTGGCGACTGTGTTGCTGACGTGGACTCCGATGGCATCTGCGACGACGTGGATGACTGTGTAGGGGCCTACGATGATTGCGGCCAATGCAATGGCCCAGGCGCGATATACGAGTGTGGCTGCTCAGACATTCCGGAGGCCGATTGTGATTGTGACGGGAATCAGCTTGACGCCATTGGTGTTTGCGGCGGTGATTGCCCGGGGGATATCGACGGTGACGGAATATGCGACACTGATGAAATTCCAGGGTGCACAGATGAGGCCGCTTGTAACTTCAATCCAGAGGCCACAGACGAGGACGGAACGTGCGCTGAAGAGGATGAGTGTGGTGTGTGTGGTGGCAATGGGATTGCCGCTGGCGACTGCGATTGTGACGGCAACCAACTGGATGCCCTCGGCGTCTGTGGCGGGACCTGTCCAACCGACCTCAATGGCGACGGCATCTGCGACACGGACAACATTTTGGGTTGCACTTACCCTGAGGCATGCAACTTTGACGAGGAGGCGAACGTGAACGATGGCAGCTGCGATTTCCTGAGTTGCGCTGGTTGCACAGATGAAGATGCGCTCAATTATGATGGGGATGCGACCGTGGAGGATGGCAGCTGTCTCTATGGAGGCTGCACTGCCCCGGCAGCTGAGAACTATGACGGTTCGGCAGACTTGGATGACGGCTCATGCCAGTTCCCGGGCTGCCCAGATCCGCTCAGTTGCAACTATGATGTAGAAGCCAACACAGACGACGGATCCTGCGAGTACGACAGCTGTTCCGGCTGTAGCATCGATTTGGCCTGTAACTATGACCCAGAGGCGACCCTGCTCGATGAGAGCTGTGACTTCTATTCTTGCCGAGGATGCACCAATCCCGATGCGGACAACTATGATTCTGAGGCCACACAGGACGATGGAAGTTGCATTTACCTCGGTTGCACCGATCCTGATGCACCCAATTTTGATCCGAATGCCACATTCGACAATGGTTCCTGTCTGATTGGGGGGTGCAAGAACACATTGGCTTGCAACTACGATTACTATGCCGACTATGATGACGGCAGTTGTGAATTTGAGAGCTGTGCAGGCTGCATGGTTCTGTTTGCTTGCAATTATGACCCGGATGCCACGGTAACGGACAATTCATCCTGTGACTTCTACGGATGCTGCGGCGATCCTGATGCACTTAACTATACGCCGGGTACTGCACCAGAAGCGATATACGGTTGTGACTACGGTACTGCTGGACAGCCTTCAGTGATGACGGGTTGCGATTTGATTATCGCTTGCAACTTCGGCGACCCTATTAATCCGTGTGAGTTTGACTCGTGTGCCGGTTGCGGTGACCCAGAGGCCTGCAACTATGATGCATCGGCTACGTTGCCGACCACCTGTTTGGATGCGGAGGATGTCTACGGTGTGGACTTCGTGGATTGCGATGGGGAATGCATCGCTGACAGTGACGGCGACGGCGTTTGTGATGTTCTCGAAGTGAGTGGTTGCACGGACGGCATGGCTTGCAACTTCGATGCGCTTGCGACACAAGACGACGGCAGTTGTGAAACAACCAGCTGCGGTGGCTGTTTGGATGCATCAGCTTGCAATTATGATGTCGGTGCGACCTTAAGTGACGAAAGCTGTGAATACCTCGCATGCGCAGGATGTCTCATTGTTGAGGCTTGTAATTACAATCCTGACGCCACCGTCTCAGCCAACAACTGCACCTATCCTGTGAGTGTGCTCCTCGACTGTGCGGGGGATTGTATAAACGATGCGGACGGCGACGGCATTTGTGATGAGCAGGAGGTGGAAGGCTGCACGGATATGGACGCCTGCAACTACCAGTCACTGGCCACTGAGGACAATGGATCCTGTGATTTCAACAGTTGTAAGGGCTGCACAGTTCCTGAGGCGTGTAACTATGATCCACAGGCCACCTTAAGCGACGGGTCTTGTGAGTTCTCGAGTTGTCTTGGTTGCACCTATGTGGACGCCTTGAATTACGACCCAGATGCCACAGAAGACAGTGGGATTTGTTTGTTTGATACAGTTTCATCGGACGACTGTCCCGGAGACCTGACACAAGATGGTGTGGTTGGCATTGCTGATCTGCTCGAGTTCTTGGTTGTATTCGACTCTAGCTGCGCCGACTAATTAATCGATAAAGCAAATGTGCGAGGGAGCCGTTCCGTAAGAACGGAAATGGGTCCGCTTTATCGCGTGAAGAAACCGAAGACAGTCCGGTCTTCTCTTTTCCGGTCTTGCGACCGAGAGAAATCAAAATCGGACGGCGAACTTGAGGTTGATGCGCCGCGACGTCAAGTAGTTGGGAATGGCGTAGCGCCTTCCAGTGACGTCCTGTATCCACGTGTGGTTGATGGTGTTTCGGATGCCGAGAAGGTTGAAGACCTCGAGGGCGACAAAACCCTCGAGCGGTTTTGCGCGTTCGGAACCATTTTTCTTGAGCCGCCCACGGTCGCCGAGGAAGAGGTCACGAGAAAAGCCGATGTCTACCCGGCGGTAGGCCGGCAAGCGAAGTGTATCCTTGTAGCGGGAGAAGTCCGGTGGCCCAAAGGGAAGGCCCGTGCCATAGAATAGGCTCAAGAGCACCTTGTACTCGGGCGCCCCCGGCATCTCATCTTGAAACAGCATGGACATCGAGAAGCGCTGGTCGGTAGGGCGGGGGATGAAGCCAGGCTGCACCAACGTGCTGTCGGTGGCCACAGGGTCAAATGAGTATCCTGGGACGATGAGCTCGCCAGCTTCGTTGTAGTAGTCGTAGTAACCGTCGTCGGTGAGGTCTTCCTCCGCGCGCAGAAAACTCATGCGCATCCAACTCTGAATGCCTTCGATGAACTCTCCGTTGAGCATGAGGTCAAAGCCTGTGGCCCTACCCACAGCATTGTTGTCAGCGTAATAGCGAAGGCGGACGTTTTCGACCTCATAGGGAATCAGCGAGGCGAGGTCCTTGTGATAGAGCTCTGCATTCAGCAGGAAGGGGCGCCCTTGCCAGTCAAAGCGGTAATTGGCACCGGTAATGATGTGCAGCGCGCGTTGGGCACGAATGTCCGTGTTGACCACACCAGACAGGTCCCGCATTTCGCGATAAAAAGGCGGCTGCCAGTACCAGCCGCCAGCCAAATTGAAGACCACATCGCGCATCACACGGTTACCGAGGGAATCGGTCCCCATCGCCCACTTGGGTTTCCAAGCAGCGTGAACACGGGGGCCGCCGACCGTTTGGCCATTGAAGGTCCAGTGGTGAAGCCGGGCACCGGCGTGAAGCTCCCATTCACTGCCATCGCTCCATGCGCCTTTCCAAGTGTCTTGGAGGAAGGCCATGAGGCGAGTCGACGAAGTCCGGTTTTCCGTGCGGACCACATCTTGGAGCAGGATGTCTTGGAAGGGACGGTCGTTGGCGTCGGTGTAGCCGATGTTGTCATCGGGGTGGGGGACGATGTAGCCTGCACTGTCCACGAGTTCCCACTCATTGAGGGCATCGTCGATGATCTCGTGTCGGGCCTGCACACCCCATTCGATCAGGTGGGCCTCCTTGGCCCGGGTGAAAGATCCGCGCGCGCTTCCGGTCAGAACCGTGGCCTGCAAATCGTTGCGGGCGTGGTTGAGAAAGTACCCGAC
>CAXHAW010000034.1:0-10759 GCA_964014525.1 uncultured bacterium | reverse complement strand
TCCTGCGGCGCTGCCAGGTCTCGAATTTCGGAAAAGCCGCTGGGCGTTGCTCTGGCTCGGATTCGAGTGGCGTGCATTCCCGCAGATGCGCTCGGCAGTCGCTCGGCAATTGTTGGTAGAGCCCGGTGCCTTCGATTTTGTGGGCGAGCATTGCGTCAGACACTTCTCCGATGACCTTGGCGGGGTTTCCCGCTACAATAGACCTGGGTGCCCATGTGCTTTGTGCTTTTAGGAATGCCAGTGCACCGACAATGCACCCCTCTCCCACTTGAACATCATCCATGACGACCGCGTTCATGCCAATCATGCATTGCGTGCCAAGGGAAGCACCGTGTATGATGGCGCCGTGTCCCACATGCGCGCCTTCATCAAGGTGGACGGTGGTTCCCGGAAACATATGGACCACGCAGTTTTCTTGGACATTGCAACCGGATTGCAGGATGATGCGGCCCCAATCTCCGCGCAGCACTGCGCCAGGACCGATGTAGCAATCGGGACCGATGGTCACGTGACCGATGACGGATGCCTGCGGGTGGATATAGGCCGATGGGTGTACGACCGGAACCATGTCCTTGAACGACTGGATCATGTCGTTTCAGGATTGCGTAGGATGGTGGCATAGCCTTGGCCCACGCCAATGCAAAGTGAGACCAAAGCATACCGGCCTTTGTTCCGTTTCAATTGACGGGCTGCGGTGAGAAGGATGCGGGCGCCCGTCATGCCAAGGGGGTGTCCCAAGGCAATCGCTCCACCCTGCGGATTGACCCGTGGGTCGTCATCTGAAAGGCCCAAGGAGCGTGTGCATGCCAAGCTTTGGGCAGCAAAGGCTTCGTTGAGTTCGACGTGGTCCATGTCTTGCAAGGCAAGTCCAGCCTTAGACAAGGCTTTTTTCGAAGCTTCAACGGGACCGATCCCCATGATTCTGGGTTCTACCCCGACCACGGCGCTGGAGATTATTTCAGCAATTGGGGACAGTCCATGCTGCTCAATTCCGCGCTGGTTCGCCAGGAGCAATGCGCAGGCGCCGTCATTTAATCCGCTGCTGTTGCCCGCTGTAACACTGCCTCCGTCTTTTCGGAAAGCGGGGCGAAGACGAGACAGGACCTCAGTGGTCGATGTGGGCTTGATGAATTCGTCTTCAGTAAACACAAGGTCATCCTGCTTCCGTCTTGGAATGGACACGGGGACGATTTCCTCAGCGAAGGCCCCTTTCTTTCTGGCTTGAGTGGCTTTGGATTGAGACCATGCTGCGAATCGATCTTGGTCCTCTCTACTGATGTTGTGCAGATCGACGAGGTTTTCTGCCGTGACGCCCATTCCATCGGTCCCGTATTGCTGGTGAAGCTTGGGATTGATGAAGCGCCAGCCAAAACTACTGTCGTGCATTTGTGCATCTCGGCCAAAGGGCTTGCTTGCTTTGCTGATAACCCACGGGCCGCGGGTCATGTGCTCTACCCCTCCCGAAAGGATCACATCGGCATCGCCCATGTGAAGGGCCCGGGAGGCATGGATTGTGGCCGCCATTCCCGAGGCGCAAAGTCGGTTGACCGTTTCTCCGGGAACTGTATGGGGGAGCCCTGCCAGAAGCAAGGCCATTCGTGCAATGTTTCGGTTGTCCTCCCCTGCTTGGTTTGCGCACCCCATCAGGACATCGCCAATAGAAGCAGGGTCGAGATTTGGATGGCGTTCGAGAAGTGAGCGCAGCACATGGGCAGCAAGGTCATCTGTTCGGACCGGGGCAAGCGTGCCGCCAAAGTTGCCAATGGGCGTTCGGACGCCGTCAATCAAGAATGCATTCATGATGCAGAGGGGGATTCAAGGTTGCGCCAGAAGTCGAGTATGGGATTGAAAACGAAGGTTTGGATGAGGGCCACTTCTCCATTGACGAGCGCGTACATGCGACTTCCGTCGTGGGACATTCGTTCACCGTTCAGATCGTATTCCTCTATGATTGGCGTTTTCCAATACAGTGTCATGGGAATGTCACGGCCGTCTTTGTAATGCACATTGAGTGTCCAAGCGGGCTGCGTTTGAATCAGGCTGTCCTCTTGTGCTGGGGACAAATGGCTGTCCCATGTTTCGATGTGGACCTTGCACATTCGGAGCCACTGGTCCCTGATGACCGTTTGTGAAACCTCGATGGGGCGGAGGTCACTTTTTGCGGTGAGCGTTTCGCCATCGGGGGCCCATTCAATCGAGGCTTCCGTTCCCTTATCATCGAGTGGCCGAGCGGTAATGGATTGGATTTCAGTTGGTTGTGATTCGTAAATGCCCGTGTAACGCCATTCCTCCTCAGAAGTGAAGAACCGCGTGGACAGGAACCCCGTAAATCCCTCCATGTGTGTGATGTATGGTGTTCCAGAGCGTCCGTATTCGGGGACTTCAAGTAGCATGTGGGTGCCTGTATGGCTCTGTGTGGGGGTGCCGATGAACCAAGTCTTGGCTGGGTCGGACTTTCCATCGAGACAGATGTCCACCCGTTTTCCGGAGGAGGCCATCATGCGAAGCACGCCTTCCTTTGCTGATTGTTGGACGGGTTGGCGAACCGTGACGCGCTTGAAGGTCTTGAGCAACAAGTCGGTGGCGTCTTTTCTGGCCAGAAGACGGCCATTCAGTTTCCACAGACCTAGTGGGTGCGGACTGCGCTCGAGGAGTGCAACCCCACCTTGGACGTCGGCGATTCGTATCGTGGTCACACGCGAGGTGTCATCGATAGAGAAATGGGTCTCGCGATCGGCATCCAATTGACCGGAGTCGGGCTGGAGGGCCATGATGATAGCGACAACGCAAAGGGCTGCGATGGCGATTAGAGTCAGAGGAGGGCGTTTCATGCTGCTCGCTGTCAATTTTGGGTCCATCGCCTCTTGCGGAGTGCCGACAGAAGAAGTCCGAATCCGAGGACCAGAAGCACAGGGCTGCCTATGGCCATCATGATCCAGGATGATTCTTGGCCGCGGATTCTTGTGTCATCGAGGGGGCGGAAAGCAATGCTTCTGGAACGAAGGCTGATTTGAGCTGCGTCATCCAAGAGGTAGCTGATTGCATTCAAAAGCCACTCTTTGTTGTCGTAGATAACGCGTTGGCTCGCGCGGTCCCATCCCAGGGGCAAGGGGGCAATTCCGCCTTCAACAGGTCGGGTGTCATTGCGGATGAAATCGGCATCCGCCATCACAATCATACGTCCAGATGGGGTGCTTTCTCTAAATGCGAAATCGGGGTCATCACGCAGTTGGGCATTCAGTCGGGCGGCATAGAAGCTTTCGAAACGGCCCTCGAGGAGCACAGCCAGTGGATGTCCTTGAATGCGGTTGGTTTCGAAATGTTCTGGGGGAAGGTTGACAACGGCACTGGCCACACGAACTGGGGCATTGTAAAGGATGGATCGCGTCGAACTTTCGAGTAGCACCTGACTCTTTCTGCCAGCGATGTCGTTGACAGGGTCAATGCTGCTGACGAAGTCGAAATGAACCGGGTCGAGGTTGGCGCAGATGGGATGGGCCTCTGGGCCTGCGAGAACAACGGGAGCAAAATACCAGCTGAACATCTGCATGTTTCGCTGATTGCCCATTGGCCCTGCATTCAAGACAATGGGAGCACACTGGGCATCGAGTACCAAGTCACGATTGAGTCGTGCGCCATGATGGAAAAGAAGGTCGAAAAGTCCGGTTTCTCTGGTGGTGGCCAAGGTTTGTTGGGCATTTCTCAGGCTGTCGAGGTCTGTTGCCAACGGGTCTATGAGCCAGAGCAGGTTGCCACCATTCATCAGGTACTGGTCCAGGAGCAACTTGTCTCTGTCGCTGAAGGTGGAGTCTGGTCCGGCGACGACGAGGGCGTCGTATTTGGGTTGGCGCCAGACCCTTCCCTCTATGGATTCGCACAGTGCATCAACCGAACCATCGAGCCTGACGTCGACCACATCTGTTGTTTCGGAGAGTGAGTTTGTGAAATCCGCTGTTTCCACAGGAAGCCAGCAGCCGTGGCCTTGGAGGATGCCGACCACAGGTCTGCGGTCTCTCAAGCCGAGTCGGATGGCTTGGCCGATATTGAACTCAACCTGGTTGATGGCGTTTTGGACCATCACCTCGTCCGGGTCCATGTTTTCAGAGCGGAGGAATTGGACCGGGTAGTCTACGCCCCTCACTGTCACGACGGCACAGGGCCAAATGTTTTGAAATGCAGTGACGCCATTTTCACGGCTGGCGATCCGGGTAAACCGAAGCCCTTGTTCGTAGAGTGCGGTCTCAGTTTCTCCAATGGTTTGGTCGTCTCCAGAGGCGGTCACGTCAATGAACTGCCACCTGAGGTTGTGGCCGCTCTTTCTGGCAAAGGTTCGGAGCTTGGAACGGACTTCATCAGCCAGCCTTTGGTATCGAGCGGGAAATTCTCCTTTCAGGTAACAGCGCACGAGCACCTCGTCATCCTCCAAGTCGATGGCGTCGAGCATCGCTTCTGTGGCCTCTGACAAGCTGTGTCTTCTGTCCTCTGTGACGTCGATGCGCAGGGGCCATTGCGCTAGAATGCACAATATGGCGGTGGCGAGGAGCGCAATCCTCCACCCTCTCCCCTCTGGACCTTGGATGTGCTTCAACATGCTCATGCGCGTCCAGGTTGGATGTACCTCTGGGCCAAGGCGAGTGCAAATGCTATGTAGGCCGCAAACCAAGCCACATCTGAGATGACGATGATCCCGGTTCCAATGGAACGGAAATGCGTTTCCATTGCGAACCATTGGACCGCGATGTCCGCACTGCCGAAGATCGCATATGAACCGAGTGCAGACGGTCCGTAGTACATCACCATGCAAACGAGGGCCGAGGACAGGAAGGCGACAACTTGGCTGTCGGTTCTAGAAGAGGCCAGAAGTCCAGTGGCCACAAAAGCAGCGCCCAGAAGGAGCAGTCCGAGGTATCCTGCAAGCACAGCACCACCATCAATGTTGCCTGGGGGATTGCCAAGCTGGTGGAGGACGCCGTAGCCAAACAAAGTGGGAAGCAGAGCCAACGCCACCAAGGTGGTGCCTGCGAGAAACTTTGACCAGACGATCAGGTGCGCGTTGAGAGGATGCGTGAGCAGGAGTTCAAGGGTTCCATTTTTCCGTTCCTCTGCGATGGACCGCATGGTGATGGCGGGAATGAGGAAAAGAAAAATCCACGGGGTAAACAGAAAAAAGCTGCTCATTTCGGCTACGCCGGTGTCGAGCAGATTCCATTGTCCCGGGAAAACCCAATGAAAGAGTCCGCTGACCAGAAGGAAGACCGCAAGGACCACCGTTCCGATAATGGACGAGAGAAAAGCGCGCAGTTCCTTCTTGTATAGGGCCTTCATGAATCGACTTCGAAATTAGGACGACCAGAGGAGCCGATGGCTTTCTGCTTGAGGCCGAGATGCAAACAGTGCTTTTGTGGCGGGCCAAACAGTGCCAAACAGGGCACTGCTGCGGTAAGCATCGAGGTCATTTTGTTCCTTCCAAAGGCTGATTGTTCCCAGTCGTTCGGGGTGTTCGGGTGACTGGATGAGGTGCACCCATTGGCAACCGGGTTGTCCCGCGATCGCGTCTCTGTGGGTTTCGAAGAGCTGCAGGAATTCAGATACCCCTTCAGGCCGGAAGTGCATGTGTACGGTGCGCAGAATCATGGGTTAGAGTAGGTTTCCTGCTGTGGGGCCAGGTTCGAATTCGATCCGGATTGTATCTCCAAAACCGAAGCCGAACAACTGGCTTGCACCTCCGCCGTGACCGTCGGCCCCATGTCGAATGGCAATTTCAAGGAGGCCCATGTGGTTGAAAATGGCCAACCGTTCGCCGCTGGGCACACCTGAGTAGTGCGTGTGAATGCGGGTCAGGTCCATTCGGGCCGATCTCAGTGGGATTTTGAACGGCCTGTCCTTCCCCACCTCTTTGAATGTTCGTTGGTCGATGTTGGTGATGAGGTTGCCGAAGCGGTCGACATGCAGGATGGTGCCTTGAACGTAGTCTGGACCCAAAAGCGGCCGCTGCCATTGGCTTTCGACCCAGCTGTTGACTTGTCTTCCAATGAATGCGGGAACCCCACCTTGGGCCAGATGACAGGCCACCTGAACAAAGACGTGTCGCTCAGGAAAGGTCTGGATGTCGCTTTCTGAGTTGATGGTGATGTCGTAGATGGCATCGGGTTCTCGGTCGGCAATCAATGAAAAAATGCCATCGTCTAGTCCGACGAAGAATTGACCGCCCAATTCCATCACCCTGTGGACATACTCTTCTGTTGCGTTCGAATTGATGGCAATGAGGTGCACCGTGCCCTTTGGAAAGTGGGGAATGGATGCGCGGAGGGCAAAGGCGGCTTGGTTGGTGTCGTAGGGTCTGATGCCGTGTGTGATGTCCACGATGCGAATGCTGGGGTCACGTTGGATGATGGCGCCTTTGATGGTGGCGGCATACAAGTTGTCCGTTCCGTAGTCGGAGGTCAATGTGATGATGCGGGCCGCGGCGATTTCCTCTGTGTTCATCGAAGTTCAAAAGTCAGCAAGGCTGGGCGGAGTAGCTTTGCATGTGACACACATTTTCCCCGAATCTCCCCACATTGATGAAGTCCAGGGGGGCTGAACGCCGCTTTGCCCTGCCAGACGTGCCTCCCCTCGAGTTTTTCGGGGTCGGGCATCGGAAGTTTACGATGCTAAAATCCCATTTTCCAAAGCTCAAACTGGTGGGCCGTGGCAATGAGGTCAAAGCCTTGGGCTCCAAAAATGATTTGGATCAGTTTGCAGCTAAGTGGGATTTAATCGTGTGGCATTTGGAGCGTTACGGCAAGATCGAAGAGGATGACTTCGAGCGGCTTGTTCGGGAGGACGGCACGGATTTGAAGCGTGCCGCATCCGAAGATGACACACTGGTGTATGGGCCTGGCGGCCTCAGGGTCACGGCGAGAACGCCTAACCAGCGCAAACTTGTCGATGCGGTTCGACAAAACGACATGGTGTTTGCCATTGGCCCTGCTGGCTCAGGAAAGACCTATACTGCTGTGGCCCTCGCCGTGCAGGCGTTGAAAGAAAAACGGGTTAGGCGGATCATCATGACCCGTCCAGCTGTGGAGGCCGGAGAGAATTTGGGGTTTCTTCCTGGAGACCTAAAAGAAAAATTGGACCCTTACATGCAGCCATTGTATGATGCGTTGACCGACATGTTGCCATACGATCGTGTGGCAGACCATTTGGAGAAGGGGGTCATTGAAATTGCGCCGTTGGCTTTCATGCGGGGACGGACGTTAGACAAGGCCTTTGTCATCCTTGATGAGGCCCAAAACACGACGGTGGCCCAAATGAAGATGTTCCTGACCAGGATGGGGCGTTCGGCCACCTTTATCGTGACGGGAGACGCGTCTCAGGTGGACCTTCCGCGAAAGCAGGAAAGCGGTCTGAGGTTTGCGCGCAGGGTCCTCCGCAGGGTTGAAGGCTTGGCCTTTGTCGAATTGACTGGAGACGATGTCGTGCGTCACGCGCTCGTCAAGCGCGTTATTCACGCGTTTGAGCAGGAGGAGTCTCAGGGAAATGGAGGCGGAATGGGCCCTTCATTGGGTGCAGTTCCTGCGAAGCAATGGCACAGAAATGAAGAGGGGCAAGAGGACGAACATCCCGATGCGGACTCCGATATTGCACCGTCAGAATCATGAGCACCTCCCTACTCCCTACTCCGCTGTATGACCAGCAGTTGCAATTCGAAGGTGAAACCGAATTCTATCGTGGCAAGGTCCGCGATGTGCACACATTGGATGACGGGCGTCTTCTGATGGTGGCGAGCGACCGGATTTCTGCGTTTGATGTGGTGTTGCCGCGTCCGATTCCCTTCAAAGGTCAGGTCTTGAATCAACTCGCGGCCCACATGCTACAAGCGGTTAGCGATCTGGTTCCCGTTTGGTTAGAAAATGCACCCGATCCCAATGTGGCGGTTGGAAAACGCTGTGAGCCCATTCGATTGGAGATGGTCATTCGGGCCCATTTGACTGGACATGCATGGAGAACGTACCGGAATGGAGACCGAATGTTGTGCGGGGTGTCCATGCCTGAGGACATGAGCGAACACGATGCGTTTCCTGAACCGATCATCACACCGGCAACCAAAGCGGAAGAAGGGCATGATGAAGACATCAGCGAGGCCGACATTCTCGCCCAGGGCATTGTGCCTGAGTCCCTTTATCGAGAGATGGATCGGGTCACCCGTGCCTTGTTTGCCCGAGGCCAGCAATTGGCCTTGGACCGAGGCTTGATTCTCGTGGACACCAAATATGAATTTGGTCTGTACGAGGGTGAGCTGATGCTGATGGACGAAGTACACACGCCAGACAGCAGCCGGTACTTTTATGCTGAAGGATTTGAATCCCGACAGGATCAGGGCCTTCCTCAAGCCCAGTTGAGCAAGGAGTTTGTGAGGGAATGGCTGATTGAGGGTGGTTTCATGGGGCAAGAAGGGCAAACCATACCGGAGATGACCGATGCCTTCGTCAACAAGGTGAGCGAGAGATACATTGCTTTGTATGAGCAGGTTACCGGGAAGTCGTTTGTCCGTTCGGAAGATCCCGATACGGTTGGTCGAATTCAATCTAACGTTGCATCGTGGCGCCAAGGGCTTTGAAGAATGCACCATGGCGTGAGGACGCCATTGCTGCAGTGCGTGCATTGAAGGCAGGCGGGGTCATTCTGTATCCAAGTGACACGGTGTGGGGTTTGGGGTGCCGAGCGGATGACCCAAAGGCGTTGGACGCTCTGTATCAACTCAAGGGACGCGAGAGTGGTCAGCCTTCCTTGGTCTTGGTGGATGCCGAAGGGCTGTTGGAGGAGTATTCACATCCCGTTCCCGAGATCGCTTGGGATTTGCTCAGAGAGACCGGACCCGATACGCGACCGATGACCTTGGTGCTTCCCGGTGGACGAGATGTGGCCCCTGCCCTTCTTGCCGATGACGGAAGTTTGGCCTTGAGGGTCGTTGGTGACCCTTTTTTGCAATTCATTATCCGAGGCATTGATGTGCCGCTTGTGAGCACATCAGCCAACCTTTCAGGTCAACCGACCCCGGGGCATTTTGATGAGATCCCCAAGGCCATTCGCAATGGGGTTGCCCATGCCTGTGTCACAGGCAGAGGGCGCAAAGGCGGCCGGCCTTCGAGCATGGTTAAACTGGATGCGGCGGGTCGCATCACGATCATCAGGCCATGAATTTTGCGGATCAACTAACGCACCCCGTGTTTCGGGCTGTGGGGATGGAGGCGGACCGGAAGGGGCAACAGGCTTTTGCAATTGGTGGTTTTGTCCGGGACCTCCTCTTGGAGAGGCCGTGCAAAGACATTGACATCGTAGTGGAAGGAAGCGGGATTGAACTTGCCCGGGCCACCGCCAAAACCATGGGGGCCGGAAAGGTTTCTGTGTTCAAGAATTTCGGGACGGCCATGTTCAAGACCGGCGACATCGAGGTTGAGTTCGTCGGTGCGCGAAAGGAGTCCTATCAACGGGGCAGTCGCAAACCCATTGTAGAGGATGGGACCATTGCCGACGACCAGAACCGCCGGGACTTTACCATCAATGCATTGGCATTGCGTCTCAATTCGGAAGGATTCGGCGATTTGGTCGATCCTTTTGGTGGCCTTGTTGACTTGGAAGACAAGACCATCCGAACGCCATTGGACCCCGATGTGACGTACAGCGATGACCCGTTGCGCATGCTGCGTGCTGTTCGATTCGCTTCTCAGTTGGAATTTCACATTGAGGAGGAAAGTTTGGCGGCGATCGAGCGAAATGCTGAGCGATTGGATATCATTTCTGCGGAGCGCATTCATGTAGAGCTCAATAAGATGATGCTGAGTAGCCGGCCTAGTGTCGGGTTCAAGTTGATGCTCAGGACCCGGTTGCTGAACCAGTTTTTTCCTGAGATGGTGGCGCTCAAGGGGGTCGAAAGACGCAATGGAATTGGTCATAAGGACAATTTCTACCACACGCTGGAGGTGTTGGACAATGTGGCTGAGGTCAGTCAGAATCTGTGGTTGCGTTGGGCGGCCCTCCTTCACGACATCGCAAAGCCGCCCACCAAACGGTTTCATCCAGACTATGGCTGGACGTTTCACGGTCATGAAGACCGCGGTGCGCGAATGGTGCCTAAGATTTTCAAGCGCCTCAAGTTGCCTTTGGACCAACAGATGAAATACGTTCAGAAGCTGGTCCTGCTTCACCTGCGTCCCATTGCCTTGACAAAAGAGGAGGTGACGGATTCGGCTGTTCGCCGTTTGTTATTTGAGGCCGGCGATGACGTGGATGACCTGATGATTCTTGCTCGGGCTGACATCACGTCGAAGAATGAGGCCAAAGTCGAACGTTATCTCCGCAACTATGAGGTGGTGGTGAGCAAATTGGTGGAGGTCGAGGAGAAGGACCGTGTCCGAAACTTTGAGCCCCCCATTAGTGGCGAGGACGTCATGTCCCATTTCGGGATTCCCCCTTGTCGTCCGATAGGGGCCATCAAAAACCTAATTAAGGACGCGATTCTCGATGGTAATATCGAAAATGACGTCGAAGAGGCACGGGCGTTAATGGCCAGCATTGGACCGCCAATTCTTCACCATAGGAAGAGAATCCAGGACAGCCTGGGTGCAGGAGAGATCAATGAGAAGGAAGCCCGTGACGCATTTGACGTTTGGCTCGACACGCTGGATGTCAGCCCTTCCAGCCGTCTTTAAGGGTCACGGAACGGTTCCAAACCGGGTGTCCGGAATCGGCGGAGCTTTGGCTGTCCAATGAG
>CAXHAW010000033.1:0-10870 GCA_964014525.1 uncultured bacterium | reverse complement strand
CTCCGCCATCAATGAAGCCTACATGGCTGGCCCATTGGAAAAACATCACCACCTCCGAGGGAAGCCTCATGTGGCGATCCAACTGGGCTACAGTGAACGAGACCATCAGATTTCCCTGCCGGACCTGACCTCGCCTTGGGACGACGAAGAGCGGGTCCTGCTCTATGCAGGAACCTATTGGGCACAAGGATCCCCACTGTTCGAAGAAGTCTTGATGGCCTGGAAAATGGCCGTGGAAAATGGAACCCTTCCCAAACGATCCCGCCTCGTCTTCATTGGCACCGGGCATCCCAAACTGCGGCCCTTGCAAGCTCGCGCTGAGACAATGGGAATCGGTCACCTCGTGACCGAATTACCCGAACGAATTCCTTTCCTTCAAGTCCAAGAATTACTGAGAAGGGCCGCCGCCACCCTAGTAGTCGGTTCGACCTCAAAACACTACAGTGCTTCCAAGGTGTTTCAACTTCTGCTCGCACAGCGCCCTGTGGTGGCGCACCTGCATCCCGAAAGTGAAGCCGGTCAAATTCTCCAGACGTGTGACGCAGATGCATTCCTCAGTCATTACGATGACCGGGATGCCACACTGCGAATCGCAGTTTTGGCCTCTGCGATCAGTGGAGCACTGCAGGGCCCGGAATGGGCTCCAAACTTATCTGGGCTTTATCCATTCCATTCATCCCATGCCTGTGCCCAGTTATTGCACGCCTTCGAATCCAGCCTAACGTCATGATTCGATTGGCTATCCTCTCTACACACCCCATCCAGTACAATGCGCCGCTGTTTCGTCGGATGGCAGAAAAGACAGACTGGGAGGTTCATGTGTTTTTCAGCCGGACTGCGGAACAGGTGCATTACGACCCGGATTTCCAGCGGAAGGTGGCTTGGGACACCCCGTTGACCGAAGGGTATGCCCATTCGCATGTCGACGCTAAAACCGCCTCTGGGGTAGAAGACTTAAAACGGTCGATCGAGGCGTTCGAGCCCAACGCATTGCTTGTGTATGGATGGAACTTCCCCGGGCACCGTCAAGTCATGCAGGCCATTCACGGTCGTATCCCGATCGGATTTCGGGGCGACAGCCACCTGTTAAACCCCCTGCCCTGCTGGCGAGGCTGGCTTCGACAAGCCTTTCTGCGCAAGGTCTACCGCCATGTGGACCTCGCCTTCAGTGTGGGAACCGCCAACACAGCCTACTTTGAGTGGAGCGGAATAGGAACATGCAACATTGCACTGGCTCCACATGCTGTAGACAATGCATACTGGCAGCAAGACGTCGCTGAACGAAAACAAGCGGCTGAACAATGGAAAGCAGCGTTGGGAATTCCAGTGCCGGCATCGGTCATCGGATTTGCAGGCAAACTAGAGCCCATTAAACAAGTCGACCGACTCATTGCAGCATTTGAGCAAGTCTCTTCTCCTGAAGCCCACCTCGTGATCGCTGGAACTGGACCAGATGAAGCCACACTGCATCGCCAAGCAGCACATCATTCCCGCATTCACTTCGTCGGGTTTGTCAACCAAAGCCGTATGCCGATCTTCTATCGCATGCTTTCGGTCTTCGCCCTTCCTTCCTTGAGTGAAACTTGGGGACTCTCCGTCAACGAGGCCCTTGCATGCGGAACCCGATGCATGGTCAGCGACCGTGTGGGGTGCGGTCCAGATCTCTTCCGCGACCCCAATCTTGGGTCCATCGTCGCATGGGATCGCCCCTCAGAATGGGCCCCCGTTCTCGATGCCATGATGAACCATTCAGAGCTCAAGGGCGAGTCCCTAGAAACCTTCCTCAAAACATACTCCTACGAAGCTATGCTAGATGCATTGCCGAAACTATGGTCCAAATGACAGGGTTGAGCGGACGTCACATTTTGGCTGTGATTGGCGGCACTGAATTGTTTGGAGCAGAGCGGGGCATGATCCAAGCGCTCTTGGCACTTAAAGAAGCCGGTGCCAACATCACCGTCGGAGTATCTGGACGGGCAGAACGAGGAGGGGCCGTGGGGCAACTCTGCCGGAACCTCGGATTCGACACCTTCACAATTCCCTTCGGTAGCCACTTTGCCAAAAAGTGGATGTTGCGGGACCACCACTACCGCAGAGCACAAATTCGCCGGTTGTTCAGCGCCAACGCCCATTTCAGAAAAGAAGTGATCAAGCGAAAACCTGACGCATTCCTGTTTGGAAGCACCCTAGCGTATGCGTTTCTCGCGGTGGCCCTCCGACGACTGAAAACCCCGTTGGTGTTTCGAGTGGGAGACAAGCCCATCGTCCAATCACGATTCCAGCTGTGGCTTTGGAAATCCCTCGCCCGCAGGTCCCACGCCATCGTCTGCATCAGTGAATTCATCCAGAAAGAATCCGCACCCCATTTGCCGAGGAAAAAACAAGTCGATGTTATTCGCAACATCGCTCCTTTGCGCACATCGGCCTTGGACAGAGTAAAGTTGGAGACTCTGATTGAGCGAAAAAAACCAAGCCAAGGCGTTTACTTAGGGAATATCACTGCACAGAAAGGAGTCCCCGAGTTGGTGGAAGCCCTCATCTCCCTTAACGACGCTAACACGGGGTGCTGGATTCTTGGCGGCAGCCCATACACTAGGGATTTAGAAACGAGACTAAAAGCAAGAGTAAGCGCATGCCAAACACAAACGAAAATTGAGTTCACCGGCTATGTGTCTGATCCGAGGGCCTATTTAAAGGCTGCAGACTGGCACATTGCTCCCTCTGCACACAGCGAGGCGCTCGGTAATGTGGTTCAAGAAGCGAAAGCGCAAGGCACCCCAAGCTTGGTCACACCTATTGGGGGGCTACCTGAGACCCTAACCGAAGGCCGCACGGGGTGGATTCTTGAGGGACCCGGAGCTGAAGCGATAAAAAAGGGACTGTATGCAATGCATTCCTTCAATTTGAGGTGGATGGAGCAAGCCACCCTAGATGAGGCAGCCATTATCAATGACGCCGAGACCTTTCGGAACCGCTGGGTGTCCGTCCTTCAATCCATCTTGAACCCATGATGGCTGCAACTACACCCCGAACCATGCACTCTCCCCTGGCCTATGGGGTGCTGATGGTGCTGGCTGCTGCGGGCTTTCTCACCCCGAATCCTTGGGAATCCGCTTGGACCCTGACCTTGCTGGCCTTCATCTTAAGGTGGTTCTGGTGGAAAGAGTACCCGGGCATCCTTCTGTTCTGTCTTCTCGCCCCTTTCATTGAGATTCACACGACCGTACTCGAAGCCAATACCGCTGGCCTGACCTTGGACGAACTGTACACTGGCCCTGGGCGCCAAACCTTCTGGATGGCCTCCGCAGGCCTCTTTGCAGTTCTGCTCGGCTTTCGCACGGCCCTCGGTCGAATCTGGCATGATTTACACCCTACCATGGCCGGACTTCAAGAAGCCGCTCGAAGCATTTCCCAAACCAAACTGCTCATCGCCACCATCGCGATCAACACTGGTGGCGTGATGCTGAATCAAGCCATCCCCTGGGGGAGTCCTCTCCAACAACTGGAAACGTATTACGCGAGTATCAGCAGTGCAACCACCCTGTGCTTCGCCCTTCACTTCTGGCTAACACGCCAGAGGCCTTGGCTCGTGTTGGTGGTCTTCGCATACCTGCTTGTCACCAGTTTCTACAGCTATTTCAGCGCTTGGCGTGGCCCCCTGACCATTTTGCTAGTGTCCAACCACGTGAATTACAACGACTACAATCTACGACAGGATATTGAACTCACCCCCATATTTAATACAAACTAAGTTTTTGTTTTTGTCTGGCAATCTGTGAAAGGAGAGTATCGCATGTTTCTTTCAAGCGGTGAGCGCCAACAAGTTATCAAGGTTTCACAAGCTGAAGCCCTCACTGAAATCTGGGAATTGGCGCAGGCCGCTTATGACCAAAATCAGATTTGGGGCGATCAGGTTGTCAATGCAACGTATCGAAGAGCAGGATATCTCGAATATTTCAGTGCGGCTGTGAGCAAGGTCCCCACTGAAATCCCTCACGAGAAAGGCGCTTTGCTTCAGGAGAGCTTAACGTTTGCATTTGTTCCTCGTTTGCTGAATCCAAACAAAGGAGTCAAAAACGATCGGATCAAAGTGGAACGGTACACCGACTATTATTTTGGAGAGTCCAGCTTCTCCTCCTTCAGTCTGGGACATTACTGCGAGGCCTACATCGACTGGGGGCCCGTCGGTATGATGCTTCACCTTCTTTGCTATGGCATCGTGGGGGGACTATTGGTCTGCACAACACTGAAGAGAACGAGAGACATAAACCCTCTTTTGGGGCTCGGGTTATTGTGGGCCGTGATGTACCCATGGGGTACATTCCAACAGGATATGGTCACGGTGGCAGGTCGCACAGGATGGGGCGCCTTTTGCCAGTTATTGCTCTTCTTCCCTATTTACATGTGGACCCATCGGTTCGTCCAGCAAGAAGAATCCGTTTCGAACACGATTCAATAAGGCTGAGTTTCTGGTCTTCCTTGCGCTTGTCTTCGGGTTGTCCTTGTTCTTGACGCAACGCCACTTGCGGACAGTGATCGGCTAAGCAACCCTCGTCAAAGAGGGGACGCTGCCCAAAGGAGAAACCGGCTGTCACACCAAGCCCATTTCACAAAATCCGTGAAGAACTGTGCGTTATATTGCCGCCTGAAGAACCTGTGTGATTCACCGACTCATGACGCCACAGACCATATCGGCTACTGCCGCTACTGCCCCCCTATCCGGCCGCAACCATGCGGCCGGCGCCATCTCCCGTAACCTTGCCGCCTTCGCCGCTTTCTTGGCGCTGGTGCTGCTCGCACCCTTTGCCGCCTCTGCGCAGGTTGGCTCTGGATCGCTGCAGGGAAAGGTGACAGATGTAGAGACTGGAGATCCACTGCCTTTTGTGAATGTGGTGCTCTTCCTCAACGGAAATCAGGTCACGGGTGGCACCACAGACTTCGACGGTGAGTACAACATCAAGCCCATCAATCCGGGCTCCTATGACGCGCTGTTCAGCTTTGTGGGATACACTCCGAAAAAGGTGACCGGGGTCAAGGTCACCGCGAACAAGATTCAATTCGTCAATGCCACACTCGGGGCGGGTGTGATGATGGACGAGGCTGAGGTCATTGAGTACACGGTGCCTTTGATCGACCGAGACGGTGGTGCCTCAGGAGGTACGGTCACCCGGGAAGACATTGAAAAGCTTCCAGGTCGTGATGCGCTCGCCGTGGCCACAACGGTTGCGGGTGTAGGAACCACTGGTACAGGAGGTGGCGTGTCCATCCGTGGAGCGAGGACGAGCTCGACGTGGTATTACATCGACGGTGTGAAGGTTCGTGGATCTAGCGCCCTTCCTAAGAGCGCGATTGAGGAGGTCAGCGTGATCACGGGTGGTATTCCCGCCAACATCGGTGACGTGACGGGTGGTGTGATCAGCATCTCCCTGCGTAACTCCAGCTCGAAGTGGTTCGGCGGAGCTGAGGTCATCAGTTCAGGCCTCCCCATCGGAGACGACCAGAGCGTGGGCTTCGACAAGTATGGCTACAACCTCGCTGAGGCAACGATTTCAGGTCCCATCGCATTCGCCAAGAATGAAGACGGAAGCCGAGGGAGGCCCCTGCTCGGTCTTTTCTTGACCGGCAACTTCACCAGCAACTATGACGGACGCCCCACGTTTGGTGGATTGAACCGGATGAAGGAAGATGTGCGCCAAGAGCTCATCGCCAATCCGCTCCGGCAGAACATCGACCTCGCCACGGGCGACATCAACGGTGCGCTTTACAACGCCGACTTCTTGACGCCAGATGCCTTTGAGGCTTCTCCCACACGACTCAACTCAGCCAACACCAGCGCCCAGCTCGTGGCCAAGATTGACGTCAACACCTCCGAGACGGTCAGCCTGACCTTCGGTGGTACAGGCTTGTTCAACCGCGGACGGAACTTCAGCTACTCCAACAGCTTGATGAACTGGGAGAACAACTCCATGTCCACCAACCTGAACTGGAGGGCTTATGCCAAGTTTGCCCAGCGCTTCCAAGCCCAAGAAGGAGAAGACGAAGGCGGACTGCGGAACGTGTTCTACCAAGTCATGGTGGACTTCACGCAGAACACGGGCCGCACCGAGGACGACACCCACGGTGACGACCTCATGAAGTATGGCCACCTCGGTCGCTTTAATGTGTTCCAGCAAAACAGCTACCAGTACGATCCTGGCACCGACGTCTTCCGCCACGTGGGCTGGGAAGACACCGCCGTGTACTTCAACCCTTCTGCGTTCAATCCAGAACTCGCCGCCATCACGCAGCAGTACTTCAACCTGTTTGACCGCGAGAAGTACTCTCCGTTCTCAGACGGCCCATATGACAACCTGCTCACGGTTCAGAACAACGCCCTCCTCAACGGACAAGGCGCCCCTGCCACTTATGGACTCTGGAACTATTATGGAACCCAAAGCAACGGGTTCAGCAAGTTTGACCAGCGCCAGTTCCGCGTTTCTGCTGCCGGTTCTGCAGACATCGGGGACCACGCGCTCCAGCTCGGATTTGAGTACGAGCAACGCCGGGACGCATTCTATAGCGTCGCGCCAGTGGGCCTGTGGACCTTGGCTCGCCTTTCGGCCAACAGCCACATCAAGGAGATCGACACCGGCGACTCCACCATCACCAACATCGGCACAAACTATTACGTGACCTATGACCGCCTTATTGGTGACAACCAGTTCGAGTTCGACCGCAACCTCAGAGAAGCGTTGGGCTTCGACCCCGATGGCAACGACTACATCAATGTGGACGCCCTCGACCCGAACGTGCTCGACATCTCGATGTTTGGTGCCGACGACCTGCTCAACCAAGGAAGCAACTACGTAACCTATAGTGGATTCGACCACCACGGGAACGCCCTGAGCGGACGCCCTACGATTGAGGACTTCTTCAACGAGACGAATGACAACGGATTCCGGACCCGACCCATCGGAGCCTACGAGCCGATTTACATCGCAGGTTACGTCATGGACAAGTTCACCTTTGACGACATCATTTTTAATGTGGGTATCCGTGTGGACCGTTTCGA
Organism: uncultured bacterium; assembly: GCA_964014525.1. GTDB lineage: Bacteria > Bacteroidota > Bacteroidia > Flavobacteriales_D > Sanyastnellaceae > UBA8752. The sequence continues at coordinate 3,819 of CAXHAW010000033.1, read as the reverse complement.
TGCCAACCAGCCTGTACCCGATGATCCTTACGTCATCGGAGAAGCCTACCGTGTGGGTGACGTCAGCGGACAGCTGATTGGAGACCTCGATCCCAACTATGTGGTTCCCGAAAACATCGGAGACGACTACGCCGTCTATGTGGATGCCTACGACAACCCAACCTCCGTGGTGGGCTTCCGTGATGGCGACACCTGGTTCAATGCCGCAGGAACTGAAATTCAAGACCCGGACATCCTAGCAGTGAACGAGGTGTATCCAGCCCCTTGGCTCCAAACCGACCCCGACGCACCGCTGACCTCCAATGCATTCCGCGACTACGAGCCGCAGGTCAACATCATGCCGAGGGTTTCGTTCTCATTCAACATCTCAGATGAGGCGGTCTTCTTTGCCCACTACGACATCCTGACCCAGCGTCCGACATCGAGCATTCGCTTCAGCCCGATTGACTACCTCTTCATCCGGAACCGGGACGAGCTCATCGCCAACCCGAACCTCCGTCCTGAAAAGACCGTGGACTACTCCATCGGCTTCCAACAGGTGTTGAGCAAGACCTCAAGTTTGAAACTAGAGGCCTTCTACAAAGAGCTCCGCGACATGATTCAGGTCCGGAACTTCACTGGTGCCTTCCCCCGTCCGTATCGGGCGTTCGGAAACCTCGACTTCGGAACCGTCAAAGGCCTCACGGTCGCCTATGACCTGCGTAGAACCGGCAACATCCGGATGAACGCCAACTACACCTTGCAGTTTGCAGACGGAACGGGTTCCACAACCCAAACCGCATTGGCGCTCATCAACGCGGGACTGCCCAACTTGAGAAGCATCAACCCACTGAACTATGACCAGCGCCACCGCATCGTATTTAATGTGGACTACCGCTACGGTTCAGGAGAGGCCTACAACGGCCCCATGCTCGGCAAGGCACAAATCTTCGCCAACACTGGCTTCAACTTGATTGCCAACTTGGGGTCCGGAACGCCATACACCTCTCAGGTGTTCCCTACTCCGATCACTGGAGAAATCAGTCCGTCAACCGAAGGCAGCCTCAACGGAAGCCGACTGCCATGGCAGTTCACGCTCAATGCCAACATCGACAAAAGCTTCGAGCTGACGTTTGGTGAAGGTGAAGGACAGAAGAAGGCCTTCCTCAACGTGTATTTCTGGATCAGCAATGTGCTGAACACCCAGAACATCACCGGAGTGTACCGTTTCACGGGAACCCCGGATGACGACGGCTACTTGGCCGCCGCCCAGTACCAGCCCCAGATCGACACCAAAAACGATCCGGACGCCTATCGCAATTACTACAGCATGTACGTGAACAACCCCTTCAACCTTGGGGTTCCACGCACCATCCGCTTGGGTGTCAAACTTGACTTCTAAAGCGCAACCCGAAACGAGAACCTCGAGTTGATTCCTCAGATGACCCGCAACCGCATCCTCTCCATCGCCCTCGGCGCAGCCCTCATCACCAGTGGTGACGCCATGGCCTACAAATACGTCGGACCCAACGGGCCTGGCGCTGCCGGACCCAACGCCACAGGCGGGAGCAATGGCTCCATCGCTGCGCAGCCCCGCTCCGTCGCCGCTGCCTGCGCCCCGGCCGCTGCCCTCAAAAACCTCGAGTGGAACAACGTCCGCGCGCTGGTCGAAACCGGAGGGTCCCTCTGGCAGAACCGAGCCCAGGGCAATGCCGCCTATGAGATTCCTAAGGACGGCAACACCCACTCCATCTATGCTGGATCGCTCTGGATGGGCGGAATTTCACCCGACCAACAGCTGAAGCTCGCGGCCATCAAGTTCCGTGCTTCCGGAAACGACTACTGGCCTGGACCGCTGACAAACGATGGTGCAGCAGAGGTAGATGAGACGACGTGCAATGAGTACGACCGCTTCTTCACCACGACGCGCGCCGACAGCGAGCGCCACCGCCAATACTTTGAAGCTGTATCAGCAGGCACTGTCGACGAAGAGTTCCCTGACGGATACGCGATCCCAAGCAGCTTCTTTGACTATCCCGCCATGGGCAACACCGCCCTTGGACAGGACTTCTACCTTGCGCCGTTCTACGACTTCGACGGTGACGGATTCTATGACCCTTCTCTCGGTGACTACCCTTGGTACGATTTCCTCCAAGAGATTGACTGCAAGAATCGCCGCCGCGAGGACGCCGTGCCCCTCTACGGTGACCAGAACTTCTTCTGGATCTTCAACGACAAGGGCAACGTGCACTCCGAATCCCAGGGTGAGCCCATCGGGATGGAAATTCGTGCCCAAGCATTCGCGTTCAGCACGAACGACGAGATCAACAACATGACGTTCTACAACTACGTGCTCATCAACCAGGGCACGCAGACGTTGACCAACACCTACTTCGGATCCTGGGTCGACGCCGACCTCGGTTGCTACAACGACGACTACGTCGGATGTGACGTCCAACGCGGACTCGGCTATTGCTACAATGGCGACGCCAACGACGAGAACTGCGGTGCCAACGGATACGGTGAAAACCCGCCAGCCGTGGGTGTGGACTTCTTCGAAGGGCCCTATCAAGATGCTGACAGCATCGACAACCCACTGACACTGGACTTCCAAGACGCCCAAGACAGCTTGGGTATCCCCTATCGCGGAATCGGCATAGGATATGGTGATGGCATCGCCGACAACGAGCGTTTCGGCATGCGCCGCTTCGTTTACTACAACAACTCTGGAGACCCCATCAATGGTGAGCCCACCACACCGGTACACTATTACAACTACATGAATGGCATCTGGAAGAACGGTCAGAAAATGACCTATGGCGGCCAAGGCATTTCCGATTCGGAAACACCTGCCGACTATATGTTCCCAGGTGAAACCGACCCCAACCAATGGGGTACGGAGGGCATTCCTGTGGAGCCCTGGACCGAGCAAACAGCTGGAAACCCCTCCGCTGACCGCCGCTTCATCCAAGCCGCTGGACCCTTCACACTCGAGCCAGGCGACTACAACAACATCACCATGGGTGTTGTGTGGGCGCGGGCTTCCGCAGGTGACCCGTTTGCTTCAGTCGAGTTGATGCGCATTGCCGACGACAAGGCCCAGGCCCTGTTCGACAACTGCTTCGAAATTGTTTCCGGTCCAGACGCTCCCGACGTGACCATCCAAGAATTGGACAAGGAGCTCATCATGTACCTGACCAACGACAACCCGATCTCCAACAACTTCCAAGAGGGGTACACCAAGTTTGATCCAGGCATTCCGGAGTACAATTCTCAAAACCAGCTTCTGGACAGTGCATCTCGCAGTTACGTCTTCCAAGGCTACCAGATTTACCAGCTTCGCGACAACGAGGTGGGTCCTGATGAGCTTGCGGACGTTGAAGCCGCCCGTCTCATTGCTCAAGTCGATGTACAAGACGAAGTGGACATGATCATCAACTACGAGCAGGACGCCATCATGGGTGTTCCCGTTCCAGAGATGATGGTCAACGGTGAAAATGAAGGCATCCGCCACAGCTTCCAAGTCGAGCTCGACGCATTCGCTCAAGGTGACAACCGACTGATCAATTACAAAACGTACTACTTCATGGCCATTGCCTATGGCTACAATGCGTACGAGCCCTATGACCCCGTTCTGCTCACCGGACAAAGCAAGCAATACCTCGCTTCAAGAAAGGCGGCTGTCGGATCCATCCGGACCTACAGTGCCTCACCGCACCCACCGGTAACCGAAGCCGGCGGTACAATAGAGTCTGCTGTCTATGGTGATGGTGTGGCCCTGACCAGGATTTCGGGCAAGGGCAACGGCACGCACGTCATCGACATCACCGCCGAGAGTGA
>CAXHAW010000032.1:0-10981 GCA_964014525.1 uncultured bacterium | reverse complement strand
GGTGGGAGATGGGCATGACCCTCCATACCCGTGGAATGGGGGCGCATTTTGAGCGGGGCGCCTATCGTGGAGTGGGAAAAGTCAGCACTTGGTCCTTGGAGTTTGCGAGCATGAAGCACCCGAAGGAGGTCCGCAGCTTCAACCCCGTCTATGAACAGGGCAAGAGCTATGTCTTTGGCAAGGTCAATGCGGCTTACATGCTGCGCCTGGGTTGGGGAAAGCGGACCATTGCTACCCCCAAGCTCCGAAATGGTGCTGTGGCCATCGGCTGGAAATACGCCTTTGGTCCCAATCTCGCCCTGACCAAGCCGGTATACTTGGAAATTGGTTATCCGGACATTCCTTACAGTTATGTGCTCACCGAGCGCTACAATCCCGAAGTTCACGGGACAGATGACATTTACGGAAGAGCAGGCGCGCTCAATGGAATCTTAGAGTTGACGCCTCAGCCCGGGGCCTTTTTCCGTGTGGCAATCGACTTCGAGTATGGGGCACAACGCGAATATTTGCGAACGGCGTCGGTTGGTGTCAACCTTGACGCTTTCTTTACCCCTGTGGAGATCATGGTCGAGTCCACGGGCCAGAATGACAGGCTCTTTTTGACCTTGTTCGTGCACTGGAGTTTCGGAAGACAACAATTCAAGACATGACGCAGGCCAATCTGACCCCGGATGGTGGCGAAACCCGCCTTCGCACGAAGAAGCCACCTTGGCTCAAGGTCAAGCTGCCCACCGGTGAGGCCTATCGCAAGGTGCGCGGTCTGGTCAGCGAGCACAAGCTTCACACGATCTGCGAGAGCGGAAACTGCCCCAACATGGGGGAGTGTTGGGGCGAGGGGACGGCCACATTTATGATTCTGGGCAATGTCTGCACGCGCTCCTGTGGGTTTTGCAACGTGTCCACGGGAAGGCCTGATGCGGTGGATCCTTTCGAGCCGGGGCGCGTGGCCAACAGCGTAAAGTTGATGCAGGTGAAGCACGCGGTCATCACCTCTGTTGATCGGGACGACCTGTCCGACGGTGGGGCTGAGATTTGGGCGCAAACGGTTCGGGCCATCCGAAGGCAGAGCCCGGGCACCACAATGGAGACCCTCATTCCTGATTTCGCGGGCAAATGGGAAAACCTGCAAAAGGTGATCAATGTGGCTCCTGAGGTGGTCAGTCACAACCTGGAGACCGTGCGCCGCATGACAAAGCATGTCCGAATACAAGCCAAATACGATCGAAGTCTCGAGGCGTTGATGCGGTTGAGAAAAGCCGGTATCCGGACCAAAAGTGGGGTCATGCTCGGCTTGGGAGAGTCGGTGCAAGAGGTGCGGGAGACCATGGAGGATTTGCGGTCGGTGGATTGTCAAGTGCTGACCTTGGGCCAGTATCTCCAACCAACGCCAAAGCACCTTCCTGTGGCAGAATTCGTTCACCCCGATGTCTTTGATGCACTTCGGGAAGAAGGGTTGGCCATGGGGTTCATGTTTGTGGAGAGCGGGCCCCTTGTGCGTTCCAGCTATCACGCCGAGAAGCATGTCGTCTGAGTTCGGCTAAGCGCTGTTTATGCCCCTTGGACCCTTTGGTGGGTCGAGTTGTCGAACCGGTTTCCACCACAGGTGTTCCTTGCTTAAATTCCGCCTTCCTATGAAAGGGAACCGAATCACAATGAAGAAGACTGTCTTCCTTTTGGCCGTTGCCGGACTTGCCGGCACTTTGGCCTTCGTTCAGATGGACCGTACTGTCCAGGCTGACTACTCGCCTCGTGTAGCTCAAAATGAAACGCCTGTCGCCGATGCCTCCGGAATGGAGGAGGTGCTGCTCGCCTTGCGAGCAGACATCGAATCTGGCGAGATGAACCACGAAGGGCTTCGTGAGTTGGGCGTCCGCACCCGTCAGGTCGCGTCCGCACAGCAAGCAAGCCGCAGTTCAGCCCAATATTGGAACCCCATGGGGCCAGATAACTTGGGAGGACGGACGCGTTGCATCCTTGCGGTCAATGAATTCCAATTGATCACGGGTGGTGTGAGTGGTGGCCTTTGGCGCTCTTGGAACAAGGGCGACAACTGGGAGCGCATCTCGAGCTTCCCAAGTGCCATGGTCGCCTCCATTGCGATGGCGGGAAATGGCGACTTGTACGTGGGCACGGGCACCCAATTTGACGGTGTCAGTGGTGTTGGAGGTTCTGGCTTCCGAGGCGATGGTGTTTATCGCTCTACCGATAACGGAGCGACTTGGAACCGTGTCGACGGCACTGACCCTGGCCTTTTCCAAGGAGGAGACTGGAGCGCGACGGATGCGCTTGTGGCTGACCCCAATGTGGGCTCCCGTGTTTGGTACGGAGGCATCCAAGGCATTGGTTACATCGAAAATGGTGAGGTAACCGAAAATGCCCTGAGCGGCATCAGCGGTACGACCGGTGTTCAAGACATCGAAATTGCCTTTGATGGAAGTTACATGTTGGTGAGCACGACCAACGGTCGCGTCTACCGAAGCGCAGACTTCCAGACGACTGAAACGGTTTCTGGGAGCCCCAATGACCCAGTGATCGCTCAAGGTTTCGGTCGGTGTAGGGTGGCCATCAGCCCTGACGATCCTTCAAGCGCATTTGCGCTCTTGGCCACCTCTGGCAGCCAGTTCGGTGGTGTCTATCACAGTGCTGACGGAGGAGTCGTTTGGGATGAAATCTGGCCATCTGGTGTAGAGGGCTATGACATCTGTCCTTCCAACAACCAAGCGAGATATGACTTGGCGTTGGGTGTAAAAAAAGGCGATCCTGAAATTGCATTTGTAGGGGGGCAATCTTTCTGGCGTTGTGGACCATCCTATCAAGCAGAGCAAGCGGCCTCGATGGGCGGCGGACCTGCCAATCCATTCTATATCCACGCAGACATCCACGAGGTGATGTTCACTCCTGCGGGCACCATGTATGTGGCCACAGATGGCGGCATTTTCCGAAGTGAGGATGGTGGAGCGACATATCAAGAGTGCAACCGTGGATTGCAAACCACACAGTTCTATGGAATTGCCCACGGACCGACCAGCGAGGCGCTCGGGGGAATGCAGGACAATGGCACCATGTTGATTCCAGCCAATGGCACCTTCTTCAATGATATGGATGGGACTTCAGTCAATGGAGGGGACGGATTTGACTGTGCCCTGTCTCAAGCGACTGACCTCCAAGAAGGCATTCCATTTTTTGCCACATCGCAGAATGGCTTTCTCAACCGAGGTTTCTTCGTGCCTGGGGCCCCATTCACCCAAGGCGGGGGCTTCTACGATCAGTGTCTGGTCGACATCCTAAACGAGGAGGGAGAAATCGGCGGTTTCTACACCTGCATGAACCTCTATGAGAATTTCAACGATGAGAGCAGTGGCATGACGGTTCCATTGGTCAACCCCTTCGACGAGACGGTTGAAGACAGCACGTTCATGATGGAGACTGCCAACCTGAATCGCCCATTTGAATACACCCTTGAATCGCCACTCCGCTACTGGGATGTTTTGATTCGTCCTGAGGTCGTCTCTGAGGATGGGCCGGTGGAGAACACCGAGTACCCTTGGCTTGATGATCAGGATTTGACAGTCTTGTACGAATGTGATGACGTAGAGGTCATTGAAGATGGAGACACCTCACTCGTAACGGTGTGCGACACGACGTGGTACTACGACGCGGACACCCTGTATGATGTGCATGAGACCATCCAAGTCAAGGACCGCTACACGTCCATGACCGTCATTGGATTCAATGGGGGGAGTGGCGTCTGGATGACCCGAAATGGTCTGAATTTCAATGCTCAACCACGCTGGTTCTTCTTGGGCAATGCTCCTGCAGGTTCTGGCACCAAGTGCATCGAATTCGCTGTGGGTGATCATCCAGAGGCAGGCAACCACATCTTCGTCTCCGGTTGGGATGCGAAGCTGTATCGCTTTAGTGGCCTCAACAACGTTTGGGAGCATGACGCCACTTGTGATGTCCCCGAGGGCGTCACGCGGACCCAAATTATGGCCACGGGCGCCGTGGTGACCGGTGTTGCAGTCGATTCAAATGACCCCAATCACGTGGTGGCAACGGTAGGCGGATACGGCAACGTCAGCGGAGGCAAGGTCCAGGAGACGTTCAATGCACTGGACGCAAATCCCGATTGGGACAACATTTGGTTTGCGAGCAACAATGACCTGAACAAGATGCCGGTGTACGATGCCATCATCGACCAAGGTGATCCGACTGGCAACACGATCATGGTGGGGACAGAGCACGGCATCTGGCAAACCATTGACGGCGGCGAAAATTGGACGGTCGAGAATCTCGGCATGGTCTCCAACTCAGATGACATTGCGAGTCCAGTGTTCTCTATGGAGCAGCAGTGGCGTATGCCCATGGAGTGGTCTGAGGTCACAAACAACGGTGCCATTTATGCAGGCACCCATGGCCGCGGAATGTTCCGCAGCGATGCGTATCTCGGCACTGAGGAGGTGTCGTTGGCCGAAGCCGCCGACCAACGGAACTTACTGGTGTATCCCAACCCTGCAGAGGGCGAAGACATCACTGTCAAGCTCGGGGAGGGGTGGTTCCAGCCGAGTGTGGTACTCTATGACATGAAGGGCCGTCCGGTGCGGTCTGTGAGCCAACAGGCCACAACTGGTGGACAGGTCCGCATTGCTGTGGGAGACCTCGCAGCCGGAGTCTATTTGGTCACGGCAGAAGAAAACGGCCACTCGGAAACGGCACGCGTCATCGTGCGCTGATTTCGCAGGCCCTTTGAGAGAGTCCGCCGCCTTTTCCTTCGGGAAGGGGCGGCGGTTTTCTTTAGCGCCACGTTTTCAACTGTGGTCCATTTTCGTCGAGGGAGACATAGGTCCGATGGTCAATCCAGTCGCCACAGTTAAGATAGCGGGCCTTGCGGCTTCCGTCTTCTGTCATGACCTCCAAGTCGAGCGGAAGGTGACGGTGTCCGAAGATGAAGACGTCAAATGGATGTTTTTGCAGCACATCCCGGCAGTGTTGGAAGAGCCATTCTCCTTCAGGTCTGGTGAATTGTGTTTCGGCTTCTTTCCCTGATTTTCGACTGTCTCGGCTGAGTTTTGACCCGATTTGAAAAGCAAAGTCCGGATGAAGTCGGGCAAATGCCCACCGCGCAGCTGGATTGCGAAACAGCCGTTTGAGGGCCTTGTATTTGCGGTCTCCGGGACCCAAGCCATCGCCATGTCCAACAAGACAGCGGAAGCCGGCATGATTTAATTCGATTGGGTCTGCATGCACTTGGACGCCGAGCTCATCGGCGAGGTATCCCCTCGACCACATGTCGTGGTTGCCAAGGTGCCAATGCACATCCAATCCCCCGTCTACCAATTCGCCAATGCAGCCAAGGAGTCGAACCGCTCCTTTTGGGACCACATGCCGCCATTCAAACCAGAAATCGATGAGGTCGCCTACCAAGTGGAGTCCGTCGCCTTGGCTTCCTATTTCTTCAATCCATTTGAGAAAGGCGCGCTCTCTCTCCCTCGATGCTTCTGCATCAGGTGCGCCTAGGTGGAGGTCGGAAGCGAAATGAAGGGCCAAGGGAATCGATTCAGAGCAGTTTTTCCAGCTCCCTTTCGAGTTGGTTGCCCCTCAAGTGGGTGGCGACGACGGTGCCGTCCGCGTCAATCAGAATGGCATGTGGAATGCTGCTAACCCCGTAGAGTGTTGATACCACGCTGCTCCAGCCCTTTAGATCGCTAATGTGGTAAGGCCAGGCCAGCCCGTCTTGATCGATGGCGCGTTTCCATTTCGACACGTCCCGGTCAAGGGAGATGCTAAAGACGTCGAATCCGCGGTCTTTGTATTCGTTCCAGGCCCGAACCACATTGGGGTTCTCCCTTCTGCATGGGCCGCACCAGCTGGCCCAGAAGTCGACGAGGACCACCTTTCCTCGCAGGTCGGACAGGGCGCGTTGCTTTCCTGTGGGGTCGGCAAGGGCAATGTCGGGCATGGCCATTCCTGGTTGGATGAGGTCATTGCGGCGCCTTTGATTTCTTGGTTTTTCCAAATTGGAAACCCGGTTGGTTAGGTTGCGGTGGGCCATCGTGTGGCCCAGCAAGGCGCGGGTGCTGTCCACAACTTGCTTGGCGAGGGCCCGGTCGGCAGAAAGGTCCAAATACTCTAAAGCGAGCAGGCCGACTGGATCTTTCTTGTGCTCTCGAACCGTTCGCCGGGCGATGTCGGTTTTCATCTCCTGTCCGGCATCATACTCTGTCCGCGCAGCATTGCGCTGTTCCATGGGCAGTTTGGCGTTGGTTGCCTTTGTTTTCCATACCAGCATGCTGTCGCTGATGGCCGCGGTTTCTCTGATGAAATTTGCAAAACCTGCAGACCAATCGTCTCCAGTCACGAAGATGTTGGTCGCGAGTCCTTTGCCAGGCTCAAGGCTTCCTTCGATGCGCATGGAAGAGAGCGAGTCGGCGATGATGTAGAACTGACGGTCACCTGCAGATACTTGGTAGACGTCCAGTGGAAGACCATCGAGGACATCAGCAGCGAAAGAAAAGCGCGCAGAGCCATCCACTTTGGCGGTGTCGAATGGGACATATCCGCCCCTTTGCAAGTTGCCAATGGTTACCTCTCCATTCTCAGCACCATCCAGACGTCCACTTATTGGAGAGTCGGATTGTCCAATACACCCATTGAATACAAGGGACATGGCGAGGCCCATCCATCCGATGGGGAGCAAAGCATTGTACATGCCTCAAATATCCGTGCCATCCTTGGACACACCAACCTTCCTCCGAAGGGAACTCAACAAGGCCTCGAGGGGTTCTTCATCCCACCATTTGATCTTGAGACTCACGATGAGGATGTTCAAGTCCTTGGCCGCTTCAAGCGGTCGGATGCGCTCGGCATCTTTCTCTGTGGTGATGATGGCCTCGGGTATCCGCCCACCAAAATCTGTGTCAAGCGCAGTTCGCCAATCTTCGAGGTCCGCGGGGGTGAAGGTGTGGTGGTCAGGATAGGCAAAGTGAGACAGCACACGGCATTGTTGGGAAACCTGTCGCTCAAATTGGGCAGGGTTGGCCAGTCCTGATACTGCAATGCATCCCGAGGGCCAACCTGCGTAGCGTTTGGTGGCCATGGCGCGCAGCCCTGCAACTTGGGTCCCAGTATGGAGCATCGGTTGGTCGGGCTTGAGCTGGAGTCGGTGTCTCCAGAGCCGCAGGTCCCCCTTCGTGAGAACGGAGGGACAGCGTGTCAGGATCACGGCATTTGCTTCAGATACCCGAGTGGGCAGGTCTCTCAAGCGTCCACGGGGCAAGAAGTGGTCGCGGTCTACAGGTTGGGTTGTGTCGACTAGCATGAGCGAGACCGTTGGCTTGAGCCGTCTGTGTTGCAGTCCATCATCCAAGACCACGGCATCTGCAAGGCCGGTTTCTGCAATGCGACGCAATCCTTCCAATCGGTCCTCGCAAACGAAGACGGGGACACCGGGAAAACGCCGAGCCAATTCTAGAGGCTCATCCCCAAATTCAGATGGTGTTCCGGAGCGTTCGACACGAAGAAAACCCTTGCTCTGTCGGCCGTATCCCCTAGACAGCACCGCCCACCTCTCACCATGGCTTTTGTCCATCAGTCGCTGCAAGAGAACTTTGAGGTGTGGGGTTTTGCCTGTCCCTCCCACCGTAACGTTGCCGAGCACCACAGTGGGAAGGGTGCCCTCCCTTTGTTTGATGAGCCCCAGATCATAGACCCGATGTCGCAAACTAACCGCAGTCTTAAACAGGGCGGCGAGAGGTGCCCACCACCAAAGGTCCCGAAGCACACTTGCAGGAGCTCGGTCGCCGGTCGCCAGGAGGGTGGGGTTGGTCCGTAAGGCCATCATCGGCGAAATTGCCACATACAAAGCGGATAATCCCATCTTGGATTCCCAAATTCCTGCCCATGCCGTGTATCTCTGATATTGCCCAGCTTCTTGAAGCGATTGCTCCCCCCGCTTTGCAGGAGGATTATGACAACAGTGGTCTCCTTGTGGGAGAGCCCGAAACGGAAGTTTCAGGGGTCTTGGTGTCCCTCGATGTCACGGAGGAGGTGGTTCAAGAGGCTGTTTCCAAGGGGTGCAATCTCATTGTGTCGCACCATCCAATCGTATTTCGTCCGCTGAAGCGCTTTACGGGCAAGAGTCAAGTGGAGCGCACGGTGATGTCGGCCCTGCGTGCGGGCGTTGGTCTCTATGCCATCCACACCAATCTGGACAACGTGGCCCACGGCGTCAATGCAATGATGGCCGCCAAGCTGGGGCTCGATGATTTTGAGGTGCTTCGCCCGGCCAAGTCCACCTTGGCCAAGATTGTGACCTACGTTCCGCTCGGCAATCTGGATGAGGTTCGAAACGCGATGTTTGAAGCCGGTGCAGGCCACATTGGGGATTATGATGAATGCAGTTTTTCCACTGAGGGTTCGGGGTCTTTTCGGCCCCTAGACGGAGCCAGACCACATGTAGGGGAGGTTGGAGAGCGCCATCTAGAGGCGGAAGTGCGATTGGAGGTTGTGGCCGAGCGTTGGAATGTTGGCCGCGTGCAATCAGCGATGCAAGTTGCCCACCCTTACGAGGAAGTTGCCCACGATATTTTCATGATGGACAACCTGCATCCCACCGCGGGAAGTGGTGGCATCGGTTCATATGATGAGCCCTTGGAATGGTCCGCCTTTATCGATCGTGTAAAGGCCGCCTTTGGGGCACCCATTGTGCGCCACACGGTGCCGCTGGATGGGCCCGTCAGGACGGTTGCCCTGTGCGGAGGGACCGGCAGTTTCCTGCTTCCTGACGCCTTGCGCGCCAAAGCAGATGTCTTCTTGTCGTCGGACTTCAAATACCATGAATTCTTTGATACTGAGGAGAGAATCACGATTGCGGACATTGGTCACGCTGAGGCAGAAGGGGGTATCTCCGAATGGCTTGTGGATCAATTGATTGTCCTCAAGGAAGGATTCCCTAATTTCGCAGTCCTTTTGTCGGAAGTCCGTACCAACCCCATTCACGTATCCTGATGGCCAAGAAGACCAAAGCCACAAGCGCAGAGGAAAAACTCAGGGCGCTATATAACCTTCAGCTAATCGACAGTCGCATCGACCGCCTTCGGGTGGTTCGTGGTGAACTCCCCCTCGAGGTGGAGGACTTAGAGGATGAGCTTGAAGGCCTGTCGTCTCGCCTCGACCGCCTCAATGAGGAGTCCGATGGCGTTAAGCAGAAAATTCACGAGCGCAAAGAGTCCATCATCGACTCTGGTGCCATGATCAAGCGTTTTGAGGAACAGCAGAACAGCGTGCGAAACAACCGCGAGTTCGAGTCCCTGAACAAGGAGATTGAGTACCAGAGCCTCGAGATTCAGCTTTCAGAGAAGCGCATCCGTGAAGCAGAGGCCCAACTCGAGCAGAAAGGTGAAATCCTCTCAGAGCTGAAGACCAAGCACGACAACCGTGCAGAGGACCTCAAGGCCAAGCAATCTGAGTTGGACGAAATCATCGCCGAGACCCGTGCCGAGGAGGAAATCCTGAGCAACATGAGCGGCAAGATGTCGGCCAAAATCGACGACCGTTTGCTTCAGGCTTACCTGAGAATCCGAGGAGGTGCCAAGAATGGCATGGCCGTGGTGCCCATTGAGCGCGATGCAAGTGCAGGCAGCTACATCAAGATTCCGCCGCAGCGCATTCTCGACGTCGGTGCCCGCAAGCGCATCATCGTAGACGAGCACAGTGGCCGCATTTTGGTGGACCAGGAGCTTGCCATGGAGGAGCAGGAAAAGGTCCAGAAGATCGTCGCGAAGGAGCTAAAGGCTGCTGCCAAGGCTTGATGTGGAGCGGCCTCAGAACCGCGCCCCAATCGACATCATCAGCAAACCCAATCCCGTTCGCCCAGTGGCGACCTCGGGGCTCAGCGCATACAGGCGCCTTCCCGAATCGGTGGAGGTGTGCCTGTAGGTGGCACCAGTGTACCACGTCTCCGCCCTGTATTCGCATCCGAATGCCCAATGGACGATGCCGCTGGCATCTTCGATAAGGGTCCCGTTAGGGGCACCATTCAAACCCGCCTTTGGATGAGCAGCTGGAGACCGCCACCCGCCGCCCATGCGGAATCTCCAATTCTCCTGGAATCTGAATTCCATGCCGCCGCGGAAGTGTTGTTCCAAGGCGAACGCAGAGTCGAGATCGGATTGGATCCGATCCACATCATCCGAGTAGAGGTCATTGGAGGTGAAGGTCGAAGATCGGAAGTCCGACCGGTGGTAATCCAACGTGAGCAGCGCGCCCTTTCCCATCGTCCAGCTCAAGCCGACCCGCTGTTGTCGAGGCGTCCGGATTCGGTATTGGATATAGCTGTCCGGGCTGTTCCATTCGTATCCGGTCCCATCTGAAAAGTCAGCGGTTGCGTCTACAGAGTAGAAGTCGTCAATGCTCAAGACCGACCCGCTGCGGTAGCTCCATCCCAGTCGAATGGGGGAGGCTTCGGGCTGCAGAATCAGACCAAATGACCAGAATGCCCCTGACCCAGAGACCTCCAAACGGTCATTGAAGGTGAACTGATCCAAGGGAGAGGCACCGAGCAGTTTTTGTTCGGAATAGACATCCACACGCTCCATCTCCACAGAGGTGAGCCCAATGGCCATGCCGATGTGCAGCACGTCGTGGTAGGTCGTTCCGAAGGCGATGGAGGTCTCTCCCATCCTGCCCGATCGGTCTCTGCGCAGGCGCTGCCGAACTTGGTCTCCGCTGAAGGCCGGGTCATACTGGTCTGCACTGCCAGCAACAGTGTCGATCAGGTACGTGTACCACGCGAGGTTCGCATCAAATGGATTCTGGTACCATAGACTGTCGAATTGCGTGCCGTTGGCCTGAAGGGCAAGCTGTTGGGTCAGGCTTTCTCCATCTTGTTCTCCAGACCACTCCACACGCTGATGAAGGTCTTTCAGTGGGCGATACGCTGTCTCTTATACACATCTCCGAGCCCACGAGACTTCACGGAATC
>CAXHAW010000031.1:0-11083 GCA_964014525.1 uncultured bacterium | reverse complement strand
AAGTCTCGTGGGCTCGGAGATGTGTATAAGAGACAGCTGTGAAACCCTTTGGCCCAACATTGAGGCGCGGATCGTCTCCGGTGTAGGTCTGATTCAGGTGAAAGATGTTGAACCGAATGGCCTGTTGCGCGGCATCATCGCCATCTATGACGATGTCTGCTCCATCCCAAATTGCGGACCACGCCATGGCATGGTCCTGTCGCACTGAATTCCATCCCATCGACTGGGCCTCGTCCGCCTTGCGGGACGCCTTTGAAATGAGCGCGTCCGTCGGACAGTCAAATCCCCTGACCAGCCCCACATGCTTTTCGACAATGATGGAGGCCCCTGGCACACCGTTCAGTCCGAAATGGAGGGCATGCCCCATGCCGAGTGGAGCCGAATCAGATGAAATGGGTTGGCCATCGATAGAGGCGGAAGCACAGAAGGCGTGTCCAACGTGAAATCCTGTCTTTTTCGTTTTGACAAGCACATGCCCGCCATTAGCATCTCCACCGAATTCCTCCAAGTCCCAAAACCGTTCATCCCAATTGGCATCCTCATTGTGCACATCGGCGTCCAAGATGGCCCTAATATCCACCTCAGCATCTCCCGCCAAGACATCGATGGCATAACGCACATGGGCGGTTTCGACATCGGCCATGCTGCAGAATCGCTGGGTCTTGATCGCGAGTATGCAACCGGCAATGGTCACTTCAAACCTCCGCGACAAAACGCCAATGCGCATGTCGAGGGTTCGTCTAAAATTCCTAGGGTTTTGGACTGCCAAATCAAGCACCTCGCCATTGACGGCCACCTGGATTGAAGTCCAGTCCGGGGCGTTCAGTACTTTGGCGAAGTATTCGGGATATCCGTTCTTCCACCATCCGACCTTGGTCTTGTCTGGGTAATAGACGCCGCCGACATAGCTCCCACGAAGGTGGTCGCCGGTGTACGTCTCCTCGTGATTGGCGCGTTGGCCAAAGCGGCCATTGCCAATGCTAAAGATGGATTCTGAAATGCGCTGGCGATCGGGATGAAATCCCGTCTCCACCACTTTCCAGGGGTCGATGTCGAGATGGCGCTCCATGCCGGCAAGTTCGTTCAGGAAAGGCGTTCGATTAGGTTTTGTAAGGAGAGTCCCTCAAAACCACCCAAAACGAAATCGGCCTTGTCGAGAACCCGTTCATCACCAACACCCACCACTCGGAAGCCCCCGCGCTTTGCAGCCTCAACTCCGGAGACGGCGTCTTCAAATACCACGGTTTGATTCGGGTTCGATGCGAGTGCCTCGGCACCTTTTATAAACACCTCAGGATCCGGCTTGGAAAATGTGATGCTGTTGCCATCTATCACGGCATCGAACCGGTCTTGAATGCCACAGCGACTGAGGATGAATGGGGCATTCTTACTGCTCGAGCCAAGCGCAATACCGATTCCTGCTGACCGCAATTCATCGATAAATTCCATCGCGCCTGGGAAGAGCTCGTCAGGACCCATAGACTCTACCTGCTCCAGGTACCATGCGTTTTTCCGATCCATCAAACGCACCTTGGTGTCGTTGTCCAAAACCAAATCGCCTTTGCGCAAGATGAACTCCAAAGAGTCAACACGGCTTACACCCTTGAGCTGGTCATTGTCCTCGTGATCGTATGACACGCCAAGCTCATCAGCCAAACGATGCCATGCCGAGAAATGATACTTGGCGGTGTCCACGAGGACTCCATCCAAATCAAAAATGCAGGCTTGGGGCTCGAAGGGCATGAATCAAGAATTCAACGAAGGCAAGATGTGCTGGAGGTGATATGAGGCCAGCCCATCGATGGGCTTTTTGATGATGGCCCCAACCGAGACCCCCTCTGCTTCGCAAACCGACCGCAGTTCTTCTTGGAAGTGGTAGGCTACACTACCGATAAAGTGGACCGGTTCAGAAGACCAATTTTCAAAGCACTTTACATGAACATGGACAAAGGCTTCGAACCCCTCCTTCAACCACGCTTGGAACATCGGCTGCGCCTTGTGTTTTCCGATGAAGGTCATGAAGCTCGCGAGGAAAACATTGGGGTCTGGTTCGCGGTAGACCTTGTCTACAATATCTGATTTGGAGTAGCCGTATGTGCTGTCAAAATCTGAATCGACTTCAGCGGGCAGCTTGTGATACAGCTTTGCCGCCAACAGCTTTTTGCCATGCCAACTTCCACTGGCCTCATCTCCGAGGATGTAGGCCAAGGCCGGCACCTCCTCATGGACTTCCTTTCCATTGAAATGACAACTGTTTGAGCCAGTCCCAATGATGCACGTGATACCCGAGCGCCCGTCATACGTGCTGTACGCTGCACCTACGAGGTCATGATCCACAACGACGTCTGCCGAAGTAAATACGCGCTCGAGACCATTTTGGATAATGGAACACAATTCCGGGCTGCTGCTACCTGCGCCATAAAAAAAGACATGGGTGATGCCATCTGCGATTTTTTTGACGTCAGAATTCGCAGCCATCACCTCCTCTACAAGATTGGCATTGTGGAAATAGGGATTGAATCCCATCGTGTGGAATTCAGCCAGCTCCTTGCCTGCTTCATCAAGCAGTTGCCAGTCGCACTTGGTGGACCCGCTATCGGCGATAAGGATGCGCATGACTCAACCAATTCTGGCAACGAGGTCGGCTACCCTAGCAGAGTAACCCATCTCGTTGTCATACCAACCAAAGACCTTCACCAAGTTGCCTTGGGCAGACGTCATGTCCGCATCGAAAATATTGCTGTGGGTGTTGCCTACGATGTCGATGCTGACGATGGGATCCTCAGTGTACTCAAGAATGCCTTTCATCGGTCCTTCTGCTGCAGCTTTCATGGCGGCATTGACCTCTTCAGCAGACACCTCCCGGCCCAAGGTGGCCACCAAGTCAGTGAGCGATCCCGTCGGGGTCGGAACACGCACCGCAACGCCATCGAGCTTGCCCTTCAATTCAGGCAAAACCAATCCAACTGCTGCAGCGGCTCCAGTGGTCGTTGGAATCATACTCATCGCAGCTGCTCGTGCACGGCGCAAGTCGCTGTGAGGCGCGTCTTGAATTCGCTGATCCGATGTGTAGGCGTGAATCGTGGTGATGAAGCCTTTCTCTAAGCCAAAATTGTCGTTGAGAACCTTGGCCATCGGAGCCAAGCAATTGGTGGTGCAACTCGCATTGGACAAAATGGCATCGTCATCTTGTATGACGTTGTCGTTGACACCCAAGACCACCGTCTTCACACCCCCTTTGGCGGGGGCGGAAATCACCACTTTGCGCGCTCCAGCGGTCAGGTGCTTTCCTGCCCCTTCAGGATCACGGAAGACACCGGTGCTTTCTACAACCACGTCACAACCCAAGCTCCCCCATGGCAAAGCCGCGGGATCCCGCTCGGCCGAAACATGAACGGTGCTTCCATTGACGATGAGCTGCCCATTCTCCACAGATACTTCGCCGGGAAACCGACCGTGAATACTGTCATACTTCAACAGATGAGCCAGTGTTTCCACACTGGTCAAGTCATTGATGGCACATATTTCTACGCCCTCTTTTTGTAGGAGCTGGCGAAAGGAAAGTCGGCCTATTCGGCCAAAACCATTGATGGCAACCTTAGTCATGATGTATTGTTTGCGTTCAGATGCTAAGAATTTGGGCGACGCGAAGTTCTTCGTCCAGCCCCTTCGATTTTCTATTGATGGCTTCTGCGAACGGGGTATAAATCACCTCCTCATTCACGATTCCGACCATCACGGCTGATTGTCCTGAGATGAGCGCCTCTACTGCACCCACACCCATTCGACTGGCGAGCACACGATCAAAACAACTTGGGTCTCCCCCTCGCTGGATGTGGCCGAGCACCGTAACGCGGGTGTCGTATTTGTCATAACGGGAATGCACCTTGGCTGCAATCTCCATGGCCCCACCATTGGTGTCTCCTTCCGCCACGATGACAATAGAACTCGTCTTATTGGACTCTTCTCCCCTCTCGAGAATCCGAATGAGGTCATCGATGTCCATTCCCGCTTCCGGTGTCATCACTGCAATGGCGCCTGTGGCAATGGCCGTCTTCAATGCGATGTATCCACTGTCCCGGCCCATCACCTCAACAAAAAACAGTCGGTTGTGGCTGCTTGCAGTGTCTCTGATTTTGTCGACAGCCTCCACGACGGTATTTGTGGCGGTGTCATAACCAATTGTATAGTCTGTGCCTGCCAAATCATTGTCGATGGTCCCCGGGATGCCCACAACGTGAACTCCGTGCTCATCAGCGAGCTTTTTGGCCCCTGTAAACGTGCCGTTGCCGCCGATTACAACCAGTGCGTCAATCTGGGCTTCCCTCAACACTTTAGCGGCCCGGGTACGGCCCACAGAATCGTAGAATTCTTTGCATCGGGCACTCTTCAATATGGTGCCGCCGCGTCCCAATATTTTCGCTACTGACCGGGCGTGCAACCGCTTCAGGTCGCCCGTGATTAGGCCTTCATAACCTTGAAAAATACCAGTGACTTCAATGCCGTGGAAGACAGCCGCTCGAACCACGGCACGAATGGCTGCGTTCATGCCAGGCGCATCTCCACCGCTCGTCAGCACTCCAATGCGTTCAATTTTGCTCATCGTATTCAGGACGCCGAAGGTACACCTCAGACCGCCTAGACGAAATTGGTGTACTTTTAACACCAAGGCAATGATCCTTCGTGACATACATTTCGGAAAAATCGGTGTCGCCCCCCCCTCTTTTGACCTCAGCGTTGACAATGTGGTCTTTGGGTTTGACGGGGACCAACTGCAGGTTCTCCTGATTCGCCAGGGCCTCCTCGGTGAGGACACAGGTGCCGATCGGTTTCAGATGGCAATTCCAGGTGACCTGGTTCACCCCGACGAAGGCTTGGATGAGGCCGCATCGCGCATCCTTTCCAATCTGACCTCTCTTAATGGCGTTTATCTAAAACAGTTTCGTGCTTTTGGTGATCCAAAGCGCGTGGCAGACCAAAAGGACCGAGAATGGCTGCAACGAATGCGGGCATTCCCCGATCGGCGCGTGGTCACCATTGGCTACTACAGCTTGGTGGCGCTGTCCGAGTATGAACCAAGGCCGAGCAGCTTTGCCAGCCGAGCTGAGTGGTGTCCATTGACGGATATTCCTCGGCTGGCATTCGACCACAACGAGATTGTCTCTGCTGCATTAGAAAAGCTTCGGGAAGATGCGTCGCGTCACGCTCTGGTGTATGAACTCCTTCCGGAGAAATTCACCTTGGGTCAATTCCAGCGGCTCCATGAGATCATCCTCGACAAGACGCTGGACAAACGGAACTTCAGGAAGAATGTAAAGAAGATGACCGAGGTGATTCCGCTGGATGAGAAGCAGGAGGGCGTCTTGCACAAGCCTGCCCAGTTATTTACCTATCGCCAGTCTAGTTGACGTGTATTTTTGACACAAAGGTCACGGATTTGCCCACTGAACACCCCGTCATGCGTGCTGCACTGCTCCTTGCTTTCTGCATTCCATTTTCCGTTGTCTCACAAGTCGTCTGGTCAGACCCCCCATTCCCTTCCGTAGGCGACCAAGTGACGCTGTATTTCGATGCGTCTGCAGGCAACGCGGAGCTGCAAGGGGTTGTTCCAGTGTACATCCACACCGGTCTTATCACCTCACAGAGCTCCGCACCCAATGACTGGCAACACGTCACCATGCCTTGGGCGAGCACCGACCTGCAGTGGGTCATGGACTACGAGGGCGTGGACTTATGGAGCTATGACTTTGGTGGTCAGACCCTTTCTGATTTTTATGGCATTGGCTCCGATGTCGAGGCCCAGGAGCTCGCCATGGTGTTTAGAAATGGGTCGGGCTCCTTGGTCGGCAGAGACAACGATGGCGGCGACCTGTACCTTCCGCTCAGTGGAGGTGGATTCGACGCTGTTTTTCTGCAGCCCCAGGAATCAAGCGCGTTGGTGATTGCTGGCAATTCGGTGCCCCTTTCAGCCTCTGCTACAGACGCTGCCCATTTGACCTTTAGTCTCAATGGCGACATTCTTGCCGAGGCGTCGAATGCCACCCAATTGGACTTTGACTTTACCCCAACGGAAGCCGGAACGTCACCCATAGTTTTCACTGCTGAAAATGCCACTGAATCTGTCTCAGTGCAGGTGGACTTGATCGTCTTGCCGGACTCCCCCAATGTGGCAACTCCTCCTGCGGGGACCCTAGATGGGCTCAACCCCTCAGCCGATGGCAGCTCCATTGTGCTGCAGCTTTTTGCTCCGGGCAAGAGCCATGTTTTTTTCGTTGGTGACATCACGGATTGGGGTGTCAATGAAGATTTCATGATGAACGTGACGCCAAACGGTGACCGCTTTTGGATTGAGCTCACAGGAATCAACCCCAACCAAGAGTATCGCTACCAATACCACGTTATGCCCAATGACGCCCGCTTTCCTGACCCCTATGCGGAAAAGCAATTGGACTATTGGAACGACCCTTGGATATCAGAGGCTACCTATCCGTTTCTCATTGATTTCCCCATCGGAATGACCAACCAGGCCCCCGTAAGCGTATTTCAAACCGGTGGGCCAGAACACCAATGGACGGACAGCAACTTTGAACGTCCTGCTCAGGAAAACCTCGTCATTTATGAGCTTCTGGTTCGCGACTTTAGTGAAGAGCGGAATTTCCAGTTCATCTTGGATACCCTCGACTACCTGAGTTCGTTGAACATCACGGCCTTACAGCTGATGCCCATCAACGAGTTCAACGGCAATGACAGTTGGGGCTACAACCCCTCCTTCTATTTTGCTGTGGACAAGGCCTATGGCACCAAGAACGCATTCAAAGCGCTTATCGACGCTTGTCACGAGCGTGGCATTTCGGTCATCCTCGACATGGTGCTCAACCACAGTGACTGGCCCAACCCGCAAATCTTGATGTGGTGGCAAGGAAACGCACCAACCCCCAGCAACCCGTTTTTCAATGTCGAGCCCCCAGCCAACGGGGTTGACTTCTTCTTTGACTACGATCACCAAGCCCAAGCGACCCAAGATTTCACCAAACGGGTCATGGACTTCTGGCGCGATGAATTCCACGTTGATGGGTTTCGCTGGGACTTGTCTCAAGGGTTTACATGGAACGGCACCGGTGGCGGGTACGATCAGGACCGAATCGATCTATGGGCAGAATACGGAAATCACGTCTGGTCCGAAGACCCTTCTTTTTATATGATTCTGGAGCATTGGACGGACAACCAAGAGGAAAAGGTCCTCAGCGATTTGGGCTTCATGACATGGGCCAATGTGACCCATGACTACCAGGAAGCCGCAATGGGGTTCAGTTCTGACTTGTCATGGGCCAGCTGGCAAGCGCGGGGGTGGAACCACCCGAGGTCGGTCAGCTACATGGAAAGCCATGATGAGGAACGGCTGATGTACAAGGCCACCGAATTCGGAAATGCCAATGGCGACTATGACGCTTCAGCCTTGGAAACCGCTTTGGCGCGCATGGAGCTTATGGCGTGCTTCAACCTTCCCCTGCCAGGGCCCAAAATGATCTGGCAATTCGGTGAGTTGGGCTACGACTACAGCATCAATACTTGCAGTGACGGCGTGACCGTGTCAGAAGACTGTCGGGTGGTTGCAAAACCTGTTCGTTGGGATTATCGCGACGCGTCTGCCCGCTACAGAATCTATCAGGTCATGTCCGCCCTGTCTGCACTCAAACGAGATCACGCGGTGTTCCAAACCACGGATTTCAATTGGGATGTATGGGGGTTCGGAAAGCGGCTCCACCTGCAAGGTTCAGACATGAACGTGGTCGTGGCCGGCAACTTTCAAGTGACCAACCTCGACATGGTGCCCGGTTTCCAGCACACGGGCGTGTGGTACGACTTCTTTTCTGGTGAATCCCTCAACGTGTCCGACCTCTCTACTTCAATGGCCTTTGCCCCTGGGGAATATCACCTCTGGACGGATGTGCCGCTGGAAACGCCAGAGAACATTCTGGCCATGCAGGAAGCAAAAGGACCCGCTCCATTTTCGATCTCCCCAAACCCCGGCTCAGATGCGCGTATCCGCTTTGACGTGCCTCTGCCCTCTGGTGGTGAAGTCCGCATCTTCGATTTGACGGGCCAGGTGATCCACTTGGAGGCCATTCCTGCGGCCACGGCTTCTATTGAACTGCCGTCCAACTTGTCTCATGGGCCCCTTCTCGTGAGGCTGGTCACAGAGGAGGGCAGCTTCGCCGCCCATTGGCTCCATGTGGAGTAACTGAGGGTAATGTTTTCATCAGCATTTGTCTGCTCAGGTTAAATTGTGGCGCCGCCCTCTTGGCGTTCGCCTTTGAATCAATTCATGCACCTTGTCCTTCGTGTGCTTCCAGTGATCGCTGGAGTGCTTCTTTCCTGCGCCCTTTCTGCCCAGACGGTAACCGGTGCAGTTCAAGATGAAAACGGCCAGCCATTGCCCGGTGCGACCGTGCTTGCCAATGGCGGCGCCCGTGGTGTGTCAACGGATATTGACGGGCGTTACTCCCTCTCGCTTGGCGAGGGCACGCACAGCGTTGACTTCAGCTTTGTCGGATACCTAAAAACCAGCAGAACTGTAACCTTGTCCGCAGGGGAAACTCGGGTCATCCAAGTTCAGCTTGAAACCGATGCCGTCATGATGGATGACGTGGTGGTGGTGGGCTATGGGGTCCAGCGCAGAAAAGAAGTCACCGGGTCCATTGCCACAATTGACAGCAAACAAATCAACGCGGTCCGGACACCGAGTTTCGAGGCTGCCCTCCAAGGACAAGCTGCCGGTGTGCAGGTGTCTCAAAGTTCAGGCGTGGCCGGTGCCGGAAGTCTGATCCGGGTCCGGGGGGTCGCCTCCGTCTCGGCTGCGGGAGACCCGCTCTATGTGGTAGATGGCATTCCCATCACACAGAACTACTTCCTGCGCGGGAACAGTGGGGCCATGAACAACAATCCACTGGCGACCATCAACCCCAACGACATCGCGTCCGTTGACATTCTCAAGGATGCGGCGGCCACCGGAATCTATGGGTCCCGTGGCGCGAATGGGGTCATCCTCATCACCACCAAGCGTGGAAGCCAAGGCACGCAATACGAATTCAGTTCCTCAATGGGCCTGTCCACGCCGGCCTCCCTACCCAACATGCTCAACACGGAGCAATACCTGACCCTTCGCCAAGAAGCATGGGAGAATGACGGGGGAACCGGTTATGTCTGGCTTCCGGGGCTCACGTCTAAAGGCGACAGCCCAGAAGGCCGCCGCAATGCCTTTGAGCAAGCCTTGCTGACCAACACCGACTGGGTGTCCGAAACCGTGGGAATCGGGGTCAAGCACAACTACAGTTTTGGGGCGCGGAGCGGTGGAGACAAACACAGCCTCTACGCTGGAGTCAGCTATGACGACAACGGCAGCTACCTGCTTGGCAACAGCTATGAACGCGTAAGCGGCCGCCTCAATGGCGATTATGCACCAACCGATTGGCTCAAGGTCATGCTGTCCTCAAGCCTGAGTCGGGGCATCAACAACCGCATTGATGCCGCCTGGTCTGGCGGTCTCGGAGACGCCATGTCCAATGCCCTGCCCTATTACCCCGTCTACCGGTCCGACACGCTGTTCAACGCGGATGGCACTGTGCAATCGCTGCCCGGGGATTATTTCCTGTACCAAGACGAATGGGGCGGCACCAAGAACCCGGTCGCCGTCCGCGAAAGCAAGACCTGGATTACCACCGAAGACCGCTCCATCAACAACGGGAGCATCATTCTCACCCCCTCTGACAAGCTCTTCATCAAAGGGTCTGGGGGCTTTGACTACATGCACGTCCGGGAAGACATTTACAATCCACCCAGTATTTTCCTGAGCAGTGACCTTGGCAATGCAAACCGCTACGCCAACTACGTCTTGAATTGGAACTACAGTCTGACGGCCGACTACAAGATGGACCTGACGGAGTTCAGTACGTTGGGGCTCCTTGCTGGATCTGAATTCCAACGCACAGACAGCTACGGATATGGCATTGGGTTTGGGGATGTGACAGGTCCCATCTTCGACAATGACAGCCTGTTGGAGGTGGCCAATGGTCAAACGACCGTCAACAACCCTTCACAGCACAGCTTTCTGTCCTACTTCGGTCGAGCCAACTACACACTGAAAGACCGCTACTTCTTTCAGGCCACGGCCCGGGTGGACGGTTCCAGTCGCTTTGGCAGGAACTACAGATATGGCTTCTTCCCCTCGCTGAGCGCCGGTTGGGTGGTCAGTGACGAGCCTTGGTTCGAAAGTGGACAGTTGAGCTTCCTCAAGGCCAGGACGAGCTGGGGCCAAACAGGAAATGCAGCCCTGCCCGACTACGCCAGGTTCGGCACCTACAGCGCCGCAGACAACGGCATCCTTTACAACGGTCAACCCATCCTGTTCCCTCTTCAACCGGCCAATCCGAACCTGCGCTGGGAAACGAGCCGCACGGTGGACGCCAGTTTGGAAATCGGGCTTTGGAACGACCGGGTCACCACAGAGATCGCCTACTACAACAAGCGGTCCAAGGATGTCATCATGAACGTTTCGACACCGCCGAGCACGGGGTTCACGAACCGCTGGGACAATGTAGCCACCATCCTCAACCGGGGCGTGGAATTCTCCATCAAAAGCCGCAACCTAATCGGTGAATTTCAATGGACTACGGAGCTGAACTTCGCCCGGAACTACAACGAACTCGAAGGCATTGGAAACTACACCCCAGATGCGGTGAGCGGCGGGACCAACGACAGCCGGGTCATTCCGGGAAGTCCAGTTGGAAGCTTTTACCTCATGGAGTTTTCCCATGTGGACAGTGAAACTGGATTGCCCGTGTATCTGGATCGGGCGGGCAACGAGACCTTTGATTACGACAACAACGAACGGCAATACGTCGGGGACGGCCTGCCCGAATTCGTGGGCGGCATGACCCACTCCTTTCGCTGGAGAAACTGGGACCTTCGGGCCCTCGCCACCTTCAGCTATGGCGCCAAAATCTTTGACAGCTCCTCCAAGCGTCAATTGGGCGTGATGAGCGGTTGGAACATGCGGACCGAAATATTGGACCGGTGGCGGCAG
>CAXHAW010000030.1:0-11101 GCA_964014525.1 uncultured bacterium | reverse complement strand
GATTGGCTTGCTGAACGGGGTCAAGCTTTGGTCGACGCTGGAGAAGGTTCCCTGATCGGTTTTCGCGACCTGATCGAATCGGGAATTTCACATCCCCGCCGTGGAGACGGGTTCGCTGCCATTGGAAGACTGCATGCCCACGGGCCAACCCGCCTGGCCCCCTTGGCCTTGCGGCTACCAGCATGGGCCATCTTTAGGTTGACAGCGGGCTGGTGGCCCAGGCTCTTGGAACCCGCGATGGCCAAACGAATCAAGCAGGTGGGCTTCCGAACCACCGCCTCGATTCCCGCCAACATGATGGCCATCCTCGTGACATGGTTGATCATCAGCGCCTTGGTCACAGCTTGGACCGCAGATCCAATCTTGGGGTTGTTGACCCTTCCCTTTCTCAGAATTTGTCAAGCTGTGGCCATGCCCTTTGAAGACGCGTGGATCGACCGTTTGGAAGAGCGACGAGCACGTCGATTCACAGAGAGTTCTTGGATTCAGAAATGGGCCAAAACCTTGGATTAATCGGGTCTTGAAAAGGTCGAAACCCCAGGCTTGGCTGTCCTCCACCCCCCCTTTGCACAATCGGTTTCGTTGCTAACTTGACCGAACACTTCTGTATCAGCAAACCATGGATAAGAAGAAGATTCTCGTTGTAGACGATGAGGCAGACATCTTAGAAATTGTCCAGTACAACCTTGAAAAAGGCGACTTCGCCGTCAACACTGCGTCCAATGGCATAGAAGCCATCGACATTGCGACGGAATGGAACCCGGACCTCATCCTTCTCGACGTCATGATGCCAGAAATGGACGGCATGGAAACCTGCATGCGATTGCGGAGCAATGCCGAGCTGGACAACACCGTGATTGCATTTCTGACCGCCCGCGGCGAAGACTACAGCCAGATTGCAGGTTTTGAATCAGGAGCCGATGACTACATCACAAAGCCCATCAAGCCTAGGGTTCTGCTGAGTCGAATCACGGCCTTACTCCGCAGGGGAACCATGACGAAGACATCCAATCAGGTGTTCAAAGGCAAGACCATCACAATTGATCGGGACCGGTATGTGGTGATTCAGAACGGGAAAGAGATGAACCTGCCCAAAAAGGAGTTTGAACTGCTGTCTCTTCTGGTCTCACAACCTGGAAAGGTGTTCTCACGAAGCACCATTCTCTCTCAGGTTTGGGGCAGTCAAGTTGTCGTGGGAGACAGAACCATTGACGTGCACATCCGGAAGCTACGGGAAAAGCTGGGGGACCATCACTTCACAACTGTAAAGGGCGTCGGATACAAGTTTGCCGAAGAATGAGTGTCCTGACACCGCGGGGCGTTGCCATCGCATCTGCATTGGTTATCACACTGCTCGGCACGGGCATGTTTGCCCTTGTGCTCACCCTATATGATGTACAGGCCCCCATCCAAGCCTACGCATTGGTGTGCCTGAGCATGTTCATGCTGTCGATCGCCGTCACGTATTCGACCATTGAACGGTTTATCTATCAAAAGGTCCGCATCATCTACAAAAACATCCACCGGTTCAAGAGCACCAAGGAGCGAGCCAAAGACCTGCGGATGGATGAAGACGTCATGGACAAGGTCCAGCAGGACGTGATGGGCTGGGCCCAGGAACGGGTTCAGGAGATTTCCCAACTCAAGGAGCAAGAGAGCTTCAGAAAAGAGTTCATCGGCAACCTCGCCCATGAGCTCAAAACGCCTGTATTCAATATTCAGGGCTACATCCTGACCTTGCTCGAAGGGGCACTGGAGGACCCTGACCACAACAGAAAATTCCTGATTAAGGCAGCCAAAAATGTCGACCGCATGGCCGGTTTGATTGACGATTTGGATGTGATCACGAAAATTGAAGGTGGGTCCTTAGAACTCGACCTTAGAAAATTTAACCTCACCACGCTGGTGGTCGACGTTGTGGATCAGCTCGAACAGAAAGCAAAACGGGCCGGTATCGACGTCCAATTTCTCGATGAAGCCCGCCGAAATGTGGAGGTCATCGGGGACGCAAAAAAAATTGAGCAGGTCGTCACAAACCTCATCTCGAACAGCCTTCGTTATGGAAAAGAAGGGGGCGAAACGCAGGTCCGATTCTATGACATGGACGAGCAAATGCTCGTGGAGATTGCCGACGACGGCATTGGCATGTCAGAAGAGCACCTTCCCCGGATTTTTGAACGCTTCTATCGGGTGGACAAAAGCCGATCCAGAAATGCAGGCGGAAGTGGACTGGGCCTGTCGATTGTAAAGCACATCATCGAGGCCCACGGTCAGACCATCTCAGTGCGCTCCACACCCGAAAAGGGATCCACTTTCGCGTTTACCATGATAAAGGCGTAGTCAATTCTGCATCATTCCCGTCCCCGCCCCGTTGACAAAGGGGTTCGAGGTGCGTTCCTCTCCAATAGTGGTCATTGGACCATGGCCTGGCCAGACCTCCATGTCACCAGGTAAGGTGTACAATACAGATTGGATGCTGTTCACCAATGTTGGAGCATCCCCCCCGGGCAAGTCCGTCCGCCCCACACTCCCGCGAAACAGAACATCGCCTCCAACCAGCCGGTTGCTCTCCTCATCCACAAATACCACATGGCCTGGAGCATGACCCGGTGTCCAGCGGATGGTCAATCTCAGGTCTCCGAAAACCAAGGTCTCCCCATCCACGAGTGGATCGGGATGCACATCGGGCAAAGGGTCCATCGGAACCCCATACAGCTCGGCTGCCTTCGGTGCCATTGAATATATAACTCGGTCATCGGCATGGACCCTCGGAAGGAGCCCATATCGCTCTTTCATTCCAGCACAACCGAGAACATGATCAAGGTGAGCATGGGTGAGCAGAAGGGCCCGCGGCGTCCACCCGCGCCGATTGAGTTCCTCCTCGAAGCGCCTCCACTCGTCGGGAGAGGACATGCCAGGATCAAACACGATGGCGCCCTTTGCTCCGTCGTGAAAAACGACGGTATTTTCAGAAAAAGCGTTGAATGCCATCGAGATCATGACCGCAAGTTGACCCAAAGGGAACAAACGGTTGCGGGCCTTCGTACTTTGCCTTTAATGTCGGCCACCGGGATCCGGAAAGGCAGCCTCTGGCTGATGTTTACCCTGCTCATTTCGAGTGGAGTAAAAGCCCAATTTCACAATGGTCTCGACATGGCCTTTGGCCAGCAGCGGGTTCAGTACCGGTCATTCGATTGGCAATACCTAGGAAACGACCCCTTCCAAGTCCAGTTCTACCAAGGCGGCCGAAAACTGGCTGAGCACGCGCTCTTTGGTCTTCTCGCTGACTTGCCTTCCTCTGAAGCCGACTTCCAAATGAGGCTTGGAGAAGGAGTTCAAGTGCTGGTCTACAACAAGCACGCAGATTTCCGACAGAGCAACATCGGCATCGACGGAACGGCAGCAGGCAACATTGGGGGCACCACCACCATACACGGCCGGAAACTATTTGCCTGGTTCAATGGGGACCACAGTGCGTTCAGAAAACAGCTTCGATCTGGCTTGAATCGCGTGATGCTCCGGCAATTCCTCTATGGAGAGGACTGGAAGGATGTGGTCAAGAACACCCAACTGTACGAACTGCCTCAATGGATGGAAGACGGCATGGTTGGCGCGCTGTCCGGCCCGATGGCCCCCAGCGACCTCCCCTATTTGAATGACCTGATTGGAAAAGACGGGATCAGGGCGGTCCAAGTGCTCAATCAAAATGAAGCGCGCATCGCCGGAGAAGCGGTCTGGCATTTCATTTTGGAAACCTTTGGTCGGCAGGCTGTCGTGGATGTACTCAGCGGTTTCAAAGCAGGCCGGACACTGGATGCGGGATTTCGTCGCATCGGGTTCGACCTCGAAGGGATCTTGGCTTCGGCTCAAGCCCAACTGTTGCTCCGCGCTTTCTCGCCGGAGACGGCTGGAGTCAAAGCACAGGCTGGCCCATCCATTCTGCTCGACTCCCAGCCCGCCCGAGAAAAAGACAAACACCTTGGCGATGTGCCTCACCGCGCTGCGCGCAAGTACAAGCACCATCGATTCGCCACCTCAGCAGATGGGCGATGGACAGCGTGGGCAACCGACGAGCGTGGCCAGGTTCGCATTTGGGCATCAGATGGCCAACGCAAACGTTGTTTGGCCCGATATGACCACAAGCTCGACCGCATCGTCGACCCCACCTATCCCGTTCTTGCCTGGCACCCCTCCAACCCCATCCTCGCCCACATCCATGAGGAAAGAGGACGGGTTTTCCTGACCACAACCAACTTAGAATCAGGAGAAACCGCGGAGCGCGAGTTGTTCCGAATTGAAAAGGTCATCCACCTCGATTGGTCTCCGGATGGACGCAATATTGCCTTTGGAGGGGTTCGCGCTGGACAATCGGATGTATACGTCTACAACACATTGGCTGGCTCCCAAGTCGCCTTGTGGGACGACCCGTGGGATGACCTCCAACCAGATTGGCTCCCCGACGGATCAGGTCTTGTATTCAGCAGCAACCGTCCAGACGGCTGGGATACCCTGCCCCCATGGCCCGTTCCTCCCACTCGTGATCTGTGGTTATACAGCATCGAGGAGGAGCGGTTTGAAAGAATCACGGATACGCCCCAAGCTGACGAAGTCCAACCCCAATCCTTGGGTTCTGGGCGATTTGCCTACCGGGAGGCCAATGAGGTGTTCACCCTCTCTCTGGCCATCCGAGACAGCACTATCCTCCGCGTGGATACCGCCGTTCACTATCGCTACTTCACCCGAACCACGCCATGGCTGAAATTGGACCGCCCCGCCCTGTCTTTCTCTATTCAAGAAGGAGGAGAGGTTTGGGGTGCCCATACACTGAGGAGGGGCCGAGCGGTTTGGACGAGGATGTCCCTGCCCAATCTCCCGGGCACGAGTTCTATAGCCGAGTCTAAACTGTTGGAAGCCACCACCAGCCAAGAAGAGTTGGATTACCTCCCCGATGCAGCGCCAAACCTTCGGCCAGGCCAAGTCGATTTCCGGAATTACACCTTTGAGTCCGAGCGGTCCACTGAAGTGGAGCTCCACTCAAAAGAGACAAAGGTTGCTGGAGTCGCCAATGAACGTCCCCGATTCGCTGCCCCTTTGCCGGACATCCCAAGTCCCATGCCCTACCGAACCAACTATGCGGTGGACGAAATCCTGAGTCAGGTGGACAACACCTTCGCCACCTCATTTTACCAGCCCTTTTCGGGACCTGGTTCCAGCTTTCCAGGATTGAGCGGACTCATCAAAATCGGGGCGTCTGACCTTCACGAAAACCGCAAATGGGTCGGTGGCCTTCGTCTGGCAGGCAGCCTTGAGAACTCCACTTTTTTAATGAGCCACCAGGACTTAGAGCGCAAGGTGGACCGGCAATGGATCATCGAACGGCAAGGCAATGAACGTTTGAACTCGGACCTCGACGCTCTGACCCGGACCCACACCCATGCCGTCCATTACCGACGCACAGTGCCCTTCAGCGAGACGATGAGTTTGCGGGCTCAATTGACCTACCGGCTCGACCGAACATCGCTGCTTGCGACCGACCCATTCAATGCCAGTCGAGATGACCTCTACTCACAAGGAATCGGCGGCACCGTAAGCTGGGTATTTGACGACAGTCAAATTCTGGCCCTGAACATTCGCAACGGAACCCGCGCCAAGGCATGGTTTGAGATGCTGACACCGCCCGATGGCGAAGGCGATATGCTGCTTGTTGCTGGCTTCGATGCGCGACGCTACATCCCCCTTTATCAGCGTGTGACCCTCTGCCTTCGCGCTGCCGGAAACTCGTCCTTTGGCGATCGGAAACTCATACACTACCTCGGTGGTGTGCAGCAAGCCCTGATCCCCTCGATAGACGGAGCGATGCCCCTGCCAGATGGCGAGTTTGCCTATCAAACCGCGGTCACCCCGATGCGGGGATTCGTAAGAAATGCACGCAATGGAACCAGCTTCGCCATGGCCAACGCCGAACTCCGTCTGCCTGTGTTTGCGACGCTGATGCCGAGGAAGGCCCTCACCCCACTGATGGAACACTTCCAAGCGGTTGGGTTCTTTGACATCGGAAGTGCGTGGACCGGATCGGATCCCTATGCAGACGAAAACGCCTTCAACAGCACGACCATCGAACAGTATCCGGTCAGCATCACAGTGGACAACAACCGGGAACCCATCATCTGGAACTTTGGCTTTGGGCTCAGAACCGAGCTCTTCGGTTATTTCGTCCGCGCAGATTGGGGATGGGGAATCGATGACGGGCTGATTCTCGATCGGGTCTTTCAAATCTCCCTCACCACCGATTTCTAACCGATCCGCCCATGGACATCCCTTCCCTCATTACTTTGCTGCTCATCGGGGCGGCTGCCGGCCTCCTCAGTGGGTTCATCGGAATTGGCGGAGGCCTCCTGATCGTGCCGGCTCTGATGTATTTCATGGGACATTCCCAGATGACCGCTCAAGGGACAAGCCTCGCTCTGATGCTCCCGCCCATTGGCGCGCTCGCAGTCATGAACTATTGGAAGGCGGGGGAAGTGGACATTCGGGCTGCTGCAGTGATGGTGGTTGCCTTTGTGGCAGGTGGTTACTTCGGAAGCCGCATCGCGCTGGCCCTGGACCCGCTCAAGGTTCGTTTGGCTTTTGGTATTGTGATGCTCCTGGTGGCCATTCGAATGATCATTCAGGCTTCCCGCGCCCTCTGGACCCCGTGATATGATTAAGAACGCCATCCTTCAAGCAACCGAGAGCACCGCCGAGACTGTTCGTCGGCACCGCCGGCACCTTCATCGCCATCCGGAACCCTCTTTTGCAGAGATCCAATCCGGCGCCTATATATCTCAAGCCCTTTCCGCAATGGGCATTGAGCACACCACGGGGTGGTGCACAAACCATGGCGCGGCAGGCATTGTCGCCCACATTAAGGGAAAGGAACCGGGCAGCCATTGCATCGCCCTTCGCGCCGACATGGACGCCTTGCCCATACACGAAGTCGATCGTCCCCACGCCAGTGCCGTTCCTGGCTGGATGCATGCCTGCGGCCACGACGCCCATACAGCCTGTCTTCTGGGCGCGGCCAAGGTGCTTCAATCGACCAGAGAACATTGGCAAGGCACTGTACAACTTGTCTTTCAGCCAGGAGAGGAAATTCTGCCGGGAGGGGCGTCCCTCATGGTCGCAGAAGGGGCCCTCGCCCAAGACGCTCCCATCTCAGGGCCCGCCGCCGCAATTGCCCCGCTGGTTGACGGAATCGTAGGACAGCACGTCTACCCCCAACTCGATGCCGGGCTGGTGGGGTTCAGGAGTGGCACCTATATGGCCGCTGCAGATGAAGTCCACATCCGCATTCTGGGACGTGGGGGACATGCAGCACTGCCCCACCGTACAGTCGATCCTGTCGTGGCCTCCGCCCATATCATCACAGCCCTTCAGACCGTGGTGAGCCGCAATTGCGATCCCACCCACCCCGCCGTGCTCACCTTTGGACGGGTTTCGGGCGGTCATGCGCGAAACATCATTCCTGACGAAGTCATTCTCGATGGCACCCTAAGAACCTATGACGAAGACACTGCGTCGGTTCTTCGCACCGCCATTCAACGCGTTGCTGAAGCCACGGCAGCAGCATTCGGAGCAAAGGCGGAGGTGGATGTCGCAATTGGGTATCCTCCAGTCATCAACCACCCTGCCCTGACAGACCGATGCCGAAAGCGCGCTGAAGAGCTACTCGGTTCGGACCGGGTGGTGGACCTGCCGTTGCGAATGACTGGGGAGGACTTCAGCTTCTACCAGAAAAAGGTGCCGGGTTGCTTTTATCGATTGGGAACCGGTGGGGATGGACCAGGATGCCGTTCGGGGCTGCACACCGCTGCATTCGACATTGATGAAGAAGCCCTCAAGACCGGAACGGCCATGATGGCGTGGCTGGCAGTAACGGGGGGTGTAGAATGAAAAAGGTCAGTTCGCGACCTCGCTCATGAATTTGATGCGCACCAAACGGATTTCCTCCTCACTGTAAGCATCCTCCATTTCCTCTAGAACCTCCTCCACAGAGCCCTTTTCGCTTTCCATAAAGCATTCCCAGAGCTCTTCGATGCTCTCTTCATCCAGGTATTCCTCAAGGACATAATCCAAGCCGACCTTGGTTCCAGAGGCCACGATGGACTCAATGGATTCAAGCAACTCATCAACCGAACATGACTGAGAGCCCGCGATGTCCTCAAGGGACATCCGCCGATCCAATTTCTGGATGATGCTCACCTTGCCCGCATTTCGACCGGCCACACTTCGGACGACCAGATCTTCGAGTCGCTCGATTCCCTCCGACTCGATGTGCTTTTGAATCAACGCCAAGAAGGGAGCCCCAAACTTTCTCACCTTGGAAGCCCCAACTCCATTGATGATGAGGAGCTCGTCCTCATTGCACGGGTAATGGGTCGCCATCTCCTCAAGACTCGGGTCAGAGAAAATGACAAACGGTGGAAGAGAAAGCCGAGCACTCTCCGACTTCCTCAGTGCCCTAAGCAAATCAAGGAGGGGCTCGTCAAGGACCACACCAGCCGATGTCGGCTCAACGGAGCGAACCCGCATGCCCTTGTCTTTGTAAAGAGTGAACTCGCGTGGTGCGGACAAGAACCCCTCACCATCCTCGGTGAGCGACAACACACCGAACTCTTCAGTTTTTTTCTTCAGCAGCCCTCCCAGAAATATCTGCCGGATGATGCCATCCCATGACTCCTCAGGCGCCATATCGACTCCCTTCCCCACATATTCAGCGATTTTCTCGCCACCGTAGGTCGCAGTCTCCTGTGTCTCGTTGCCGAGCATGACATCTCGCAAGAATGCCCCTCTGTGACGACCGCCCGTCGCCCTCACCAATTTCAAAATGAGTTCAACATGGGCCTGCCCTTCATAGGGCTCTGGTGGATTCCGGGCGTTGTCGTCCATGTCCCATCCGGGACCGCTAAGAGGATCAAACTTTTCCCCGAAATACTGCAGTAGATATTGTCTTCGCGAAGTGGGAGTCTCGGCATAGCCGGCCACTTCATGCAGCAATTGCATCCCAATCTCGCGCTCGGCAATGGGCTTTCCGGAGAGGAACTTCTCCATCTTCTCCATGTCCTGAAGTCCGTAGAAGGCAATGCAGTGTCCTTCACCGCCATCGCGACCCGCTCGACCGGTCTCCTGGTAGTAAGCCTCAAGCGATTTGGGCATGTCATAGTGAATGACGTGGCGGACATCCGGCTTATCGATGCCCATGCCAAATGCGATGGTGGCAACGATCACATCCACGTCCTGCATCAGAAACTCGTCCTGTATGCGAGACCGCTGTGCGGAGTCCATTCCCGCGTGATAGGCAGCGGCCCGAACCCCATTGACTTGGAGTGTCTCAGCAATCTCCTCCACCTTTTTACGGCTTAGGCAATAGACGATGCCTGATCTGCCCTTGTTTTCCAGGGTGTGCTGGACAACCTGTCTCAGGGCATCCACCTTCGGACGCACCTCATAAAAGAGGTTGGGACGATTGAAACTCGCCTTGTAAATGTCCGCCTCCAGAATGCCAAGGTTCTTCTGAATGTCGTGTTGGACTTTCGGCGTCGCAGTCGCTGTGAGGGCGATGATAGGAAACTGACCTATGCCATTAATGATCTCCCGAAGTCTGCGGTACTCCGGACGGAAATCGTGACCCCACTCCGATATGCAGTGCGCTTCGTCGATGGCAAAGAAGCTCAATCGGACCGAGCGCAAGAAGTTGGCGTTCTCTGTCTTATTCAGCGATTCCGGCGCCACGTAGAGCAGCTTGGTCCTGCCCGTAGCCACGGCTTCCTTGACCCTAACAATTTCTGCCTTGCTGAGGGAACTGTTGAGATAGTGTGCGATGTCTGGGTCATCCGAATGGCTTCGGATGGCATCGACTTGGTTCTTCATCAAGGCAATCAGAGGGCTGACCACGATGGCGGTGCCTTCCTGCACCAATGCAGGCAATTGGTAACACAAGGACTTGCCGCCGCCGGTGGGCATGATGACGAAAACATTCTTGCCCGCCATCAAACTGCGCACCACCTTTTCCTGCTCTCCTTTGAACTTATCAAATCCAAAAAACCGCTCCAATCCTTCCTCTATGGAAGAACCCACAAGCGTTGAAGCATTCACGAAAGGGTCAACAGGCGTCTCCATCTAACTTTGGCGTTATCAATATAGGCCACGGGCCCCGCTTCATTACCCCAATTCTCTCAGCGTTTTGCGAACAGCATCCACCAATTCGCCACTGCCTTCCCGAACCGAGTCGGTGAGACAGGCCGCTTTGCGGACCCTACGCCTTGAATCCAAGGCCATTGCGGGGCTTGAAGGCCGCATAGGAGAAGACTTCGACCGCACCATTGACCTCATCCTCAAACAGGGGATTGCCGGTGGGAAACTGGTTTTCTCTGGCATTGGAAAGAGTGCGGACGTCGCCAGAAAAACGGTGGCCACCCTAAACAGCACAGGCACTCCCGCTGCCTTTCTCCACGCTGCGGACGCCCTGCATGGAGACTTGGGCATGGTCGGGCCCGAGGACATTGTCGTGACCGTCTCAAAGAGTGGCTCAACAGCTGAATTGATCGAATTGCTCCCCCTGCTTCAAGCGCGTGACATCGCAATGGTCGCGATGGTGGGACGGAAGGACAGCCCAGTGGCCAAGGCCGCCCTGCATGTACTGGATGTCACGGTCGAGCAAGAGGCATGTCCACATGACCTCGCTCCCACGGCATCTTCTGCAGCTCAATTGGCCATGGGTGATGCGCTGGCCATGGCCTTGATGGAAGCGAGAGGATTCAGCAGTCAAGATTTTGCTCGGCACCACCCCGGAGGAAGTCTGGGGCGCCGGCTTCTTCTCCGCCTTGGCGATGTGCTGCATCCGGACTCGAAGGTCACCGTGGCCCCAAATTGTGGACTTCGGGACGTCGTGCCTGCTGTTTCCGCAGGACGGGTTGGGGCTGTGGCCGTGTTGGGCGCCGACGAGACGCTTTTGGGAATCATCACGGATGGTGACCTGCGCCGAGCACTTGAAAGGGACCCCAAGGAGTGGGCCTCCCTCTGCGCAGAGTCGGTGATGAACACCACGCCCCACTGCCTGGAT